>DQCG01000631.1 GCA_003533825.1 Phycisphaerales bacterium | reverse complement strand
GTTCTTATCGAGTCTGTCACCTTGTTCTGGTAGATGAGAATACGGGTAAGCGGACAGTCCCTGACATTGCCGCTTATCTTGGCGCCGCGGACGTTTATTCCGGCGTGCCAGGAGCGTTCAACGACATTCCCGGCAACTTCCAGGGTTTGGGCATTGTCAACGTTTATGGCATCCGCTGCCCCCACCCGGGGGCTGCGCAATCCGGTTCTATAAAGGTAATTTCTCAGGATATTAACGTCGTATAGATGGCCCGCCCGGTCCGGAAGGGTATCTCCCCAAAGCAATCCCTCCTCAATACTTATGCCGTTGTGATCGGTATCCCGGAATTCACAATCACGTATAATAATATTATCAATACGGTCGCCTGGATTGACTGCCTTCATCAATACACCGTTATTGATATGTTCGAATTTGCAGTTCGCAATCGTTATATCGTCAGCAGGTCCCCAGACCCTGATACACGCCGGATAGATGTGTCTTTTGAGCCTGAACTTTTGAGAATATAACCAGGGTACTTCCGTCAGATTCCAGGCAACATTTGTGAACCTGAATGTCAGACCGCTCACAACAATGTGCTCCACCGTAAGGCGTCCTGTGGACTGTCCTGTAAGATCAACAAGTGTAGCCTCTTTCCCCGCTTCTATTATTGCCGTGTTCGGATTCTGTCCATTCGGCAGGATAATGTGAAGCCTTCCACCGGTTCGGTCCTTTTCAAACCAGTATTCGCCTTCAGGATCGTCAAGGTAATGCGGTTTGTCTTCAAGGTAATACCTGTGACCCCTGTTAATAATGCGCGATTTCGCACTGCCCAGATAACCTTCAAAACCGAGGGCTCTTTTCTCAGCGTCAAATCCCTGAATGTATGAAGGATATGGCGTGCCGTCAACCCAGCCGAACTCTGCCCACAGGATCGCGCCCATGTAGAGTTCTTTCGGGCCTGTGATATGCTTGGTATCCTTTCCCATTGCCAGGACTCTTCCACTCTTTTCGGCCTTCATGGTCAGGTTAAAATAGGGATGTCCCGGATTGTCCCAGCACCACCACTCGCTTTTCACATCTTCAGGGTTGGACACTTTCCAGTTAGGCATCCGCGCCAGAGGGATGCGTGTTATTTTGTCGTTCTTTGAAGCGGACCTTCCCGATGGTTCCACAAGATATACGGTACGCGGCGCGAAATCGAGGTCAATGTGCCAGATTTTGTCAGGCTCAGGAATGTTTTTATTTGAAGCACCTTTCTTCCATCCGCCTGCGATCCTGTATCCGCCGGAGATCACGGCCTCCCCTGTTCCCCAGGCCGGATCGCTTGTAAGACGGATTGGATTGCCCTTTCGGCCCGATTCAAGGGCATTCATTGTACCCCTGTAGTATACTCCCCGCTTGAAGATGTAGGTGTGAATCCCTTTGCACTGTTTCGCATTTCCTGAGGCCTGCGGATCCCATGGATGATGTTTCCACGGAGTATCCCTGGTCAAACCATTATTTGAATCATCCCCATCCTCGTAGTCGATATAGCGAACTGAATCCCCCTTTTCAAAGCTGAATGGTTTTGGCGACCACTCGATATCACCTTTTGAAGAGATTTTTGCATACGTTTTCTGCCAACTGAACTCTTCAGCGTTAATCCGGACGCCACCGAGTACTAACAGAACAACAACCGCCGTACAACACCATTTTTTCATACTCATCTTCCCAAAATAATCTCGAAAAATGATAAGGCTGAGCCCGGAGCATTTATTCTACCTTGCTTATTTTTCTTAACAGGGCAATTTCCTTTTGCAGGATCTCGCCATGTCGGTCATCGGGATATTTCCCGAGTGTTTCGTTTTCAAGGCAGAGATCGCCCTGGTAGTTAACCTTGCGTAGAATCTCCGCCACTTTACCGAAGTCGATGTCACCCTCATATATAGGAGCGGAGTATTGATTGTATTCCCAGCCCATTGGGCGTTGTATATTCCTTTTGTTCTCAGGATATCGTATGCTCTTGCAATGAGTGTGAAAAGCTCTCGATGCAAACCTCTCAAATATCTTATAAAGCTCGTCCAGCGGATGCCCATACCAGTAGAAATTGGCGGTATCGAGCGTCAGGCCGAGATTCGGTGAGTCGACGCCATCGAATAATCTTTGCAAAAAATCCGGATCGTTGGTAATGCTGCCATGATTTTCAATTCCATAACGAATTGATGTTCCCTTGACAATGTCACAAAGTTGCCTGCAGGCCTTTATGGCAAATGGCAAAAAATCCTCGCGTCTGGTTCGGCGTGGAACAACGTCGATTCGGATAACTTTCGTATCCAGCTTTTGAGCTGCATCGACTATTTTCCCGGTCCACTCAAGCTCCTGTTCCAGCCTTTCGTCGAAGCGGTTATGCATCAGGCCGGCGGCACTTTTCATAAAGCTCCGGCGAGTTATCTCGTTTGAAGATTTCATAATTCATCTTACTCCTTAAATGTTCGAATAGGGCAGAAAATACTAACCATCCAGGTCGATCAATCCGGCAAGTCCGGTATAAATTTTATACCGCAATGCTCTCGAACGCAAGATTATAAGCAGAGCCTTCTTAAACTCTTATAAGGAATCATCCTGTGATGACAGTTTAGTTGTTGGACTTCCATTGGTTTGTGATAAAATACGAACCAGTTGTTCATTGTATGATTTTTAGAGAATCAGTAATATAGCATGTAACACAATTAGTCCACAAGAGTTAATATAATGATTCGCAATTGGTTCATAATCGCCCTTTTTCTCGGCCTGCCGACGGCCCTTACTGCAACCGCAGCAGCACCACGACGGATGGAAAACCTCACTCGTGGGATTGTGGCCGTAAAAAAGCCCGACGGCGGCGTTTACGTCGGCTGGAGATTGTTCGGCACAGATCCTGAAACAGTCGCTTTCAATCTCTACCGCATGACCGGCAACGGCGAGCCGGTTAAGGTCAATGAAAGGCCAATTGCCGAAGCTACCAACTACATGGATCGCGGTGCAGATTCCAATCAGGAGCTTCAGTATTTTGTCCGGCCGGTATTGAACGGCAAGGAACTGGCTCCCTCAAAACCGGCAAGTGCCTGGGATGATAATTACCTCGAAATCCCAATCCAGCCTATTGCCGAATACCGGCCCGGCGATGCCTCAATCGCCGATCTGGATGGTGACGGTGAATATGAGATTGTCCTGCATCAAATATCACACGGCCGCGATAACGCCTTTGCCGGCATCACAGGCACGCCCGTCTTCGACGCCTACGAGATGGACGGCACGCACCTCTGGCGCATCAATCTGGGAATCAATATCCGCGACGGCGAACACTACACTCAGTTCATGGTCTATGACCTCGACGGCGACGGTAAAGCCGAGATGGCCTGCAAAACCGCCGACGGCACAACAGACGGTAAGGGTCAGGTTATCGGCGACAAAGACAAGGACTGGCGCACCCATAACCAAGGCGACCGAACCCATGGCCGTATTCTTGATGGACCGGAGTATTTGACCATTTTTGACGGCCTGACCGGTGCAGCGCTGGAAACGGTGGATTATATCCCCAATCGCTACCCTATCAACGGCTGGGGCGGAATCGGCGGAAACGGCGGCAACGACAGCTACGGCAACCGCTGCGACCGCTTCCTAGCCTGTGTCGCCTACCTGGACGGCGTAAGGCCGAGCCTGGTAATGTGCCGGGGTGTGTATGGCCGGATTGTTATGGCCGCCTGGGATTGGCGCGATGAGAAACTGACCAGCCGCTGGGTTTTCGATTCAGGCATTAGCTATCCTCCTTACGAGGATGCCTCACCCTATTCAGGCATGGGCGGCCATTCGCTCTCGGTCGCGGATGTGGACAAAGACGGAAAAGACGAGATTGTCTATCACGCGATGGTTGTCGATGACAATGGCAAAGGACTTTACTCAACCGGCTGGCGACATGGTGATTCGATGCATATCAGCGATATGTATCCCGACCGTCCCGGCCTGGAGGTATTCACCATTCACGAAAACGAGGACGACACCGTCCGGTTCCAAAGCCCCGGCGCGGCGATGCGCGATGCTCGCACAGGCGAAGCGATTTGGAAACACAGCCCCGGCGTCGACGTCGGAGGGGGCGTGGCGGCCGACATCGATCCGCGACATCGTGGTTATGAGGCATGGGGCGGCCCGGGAGGTCTGCGCGATTCACAAGGTCAGGAGATAGCTGCAAAGCCGCGATCCGGCGGTTTTGTGATCTGGTGGGACGGCGATCTCTTGCGCGAACTTATCGCCGGTTCGAGCGTCAATAAATGGAACTGGGAAACAGGCGCCGAAGAAAGGCTCTTCTCCACTGGAGCCCGGCGAGGCGGACGCGGTCCGAATATTGTGGGTGATTTCCTGGGCGACTGGCGGGAAGAAATGCTCATGACCGCTCCCGATGGTCAATCTCTGCGACTTTATACTACGACGATTCCAACCGAGCACCGCATCTACACTTTGATGCACGATCCGCAATATCGCCTTTCGATTACCTGGCAAAACGTCGTTTATAATAAGCCGCCGCACCCTGGATTCTTTCTCGGCGACGGGATGACGCCCCCACCGCATCCCAATATCTACCTAATCGGCAAAGGCGAAGCAATCGCCGGCATCAAGACAGATTAAGTACGACATGTAAAATGGAAGTGAATAATCAACCTATGAAGAGCTCAAAGCGGGCACACTATCATATTAGGCATAAGGCTCGGCACAAACGTACAGTTACCAGGTAAAGATCCAGGCTAAAACATTTACTATGGATAAGGAAGACGCTCATGAAAAACCAAATGACTCGGCGCGATTGCCTGCGAATAATGGGAATGTCGGGGATTGGCATTGGTACGGGTTTAGGAATCGATAAACAGCTATTGGCCCAGGATATCGGCGAAAGCGGTTTCCAGAGTTCCGTTATCGCTACCAACAAAGTTCAGGACAACCGATCCAACGCCGTACTGATAGACGGTAAAGTCATACAACCCCGGCGCCAACTGCCCGTGCTGACCGAGACGGACGTACTCGTCGTCGGAGGCGGTCCGGCGGGAATCGTCGCCGCCATAGCCGCAAGACGAGCCGGCGCAAAAGTCACTATCGTCGAACGATACGGACACTTCGGAGGCCTCTGGACCGGCGGACTGGTACTTCTCATCCTCGGGCACATCGCCAAAGGGCCAAAACAGGTCTGCCAGGGAATAGGAGAAGAAATGATGCGCCGCCTCGAAAAAATGGACGGCGCAATCATCAACCGCAGGCCCGGCTCCAATCCCACCGTCGATGCCGAAGCCGTAAAATACCTGATGGTCGAAATGATTGAAGAAGCCGAGGTCCAGGTCTTTCTCCACTGCTGGGGCGTCGACGCCGTCACACAGAACAACTCCCTCCGCGGCGCAGTATTCGAGAGCAAGTCGGGCCGGCAGGCTATTCTCGCAAAAGTTGTCATCGACGCCACCGGCGACGGAGACATCTTCGCCGCCGCCGGCGCTCAATTCGAACATCGCTCCCACAATGTCGGATTAGTCTCACGCATCGGAAATCTTGATCGCATCGACAAAACCAAAACCTCAGACACTGAAAAACCCAAACGTCTTGGATCAGCCACCCCCGTGCGAGGGATCAACTGGGTCAACCTCACCGGCCCGGAAGTCGACGGGCTCGATCTTGCCACNNGAACCACCGCAAATACATCTGGAATAAAACACAGAAGGTTCGCAAAGTCCCCGGCTACGATAATGTCTATCTCGCGGAGACCGCCCCACAGCTCGGTGTTCGAATCACGCGGATCCTCAACGGCCTCAAAACTGTAAAAGTCAACGATATCAAAAATTCTACCCGGCATCCGGATGTCATCGGCGTCGGCGGCGCTTCCAACGCCGAGCACGGCGAATGGCAGATTCCCTACGGCGCCCTGATCCCGCAAACAGTCGACAACGTTCTGGCCGCCGGGCGATGTATCAGTTGCGATATCCGTATGGCCGACCTGGTTCGCCTGATACCCAACTGTTTCGTCACCGGTCAGGCCGCCGGAGTGGCCGCCGCCGTGGCAGTTCGGGATCGCTGCAAGCCACGCGATGCCAATATAACCGAAATCCAGAAAATCCTTCGACAACAGGAGGCGTACCTCGGTTGAGCAATAAGAAGCTGCCAGACGATTCTGCTATAACGCAAACGAGTACCCGAAATCACTTCAGGTTGCTGGTTCGTCTTGTCTGTCTCATCGGGGCGGTGCTGTGCCTTTTGCCCAT
>DQCG01000495.1 GCA_003533825.1 Phycisphaerales bacterium | reverse complement strand
GATTCCATTAAATAGGAACAATCGGGCCTTCAGCAGTCAAGAACTAAATCTTATTCAAGTGGAAGAACCACAAATCGTGTATACCTTTGTTCCTTTATCAACAAAAGTACCTTTTTAGTCTTGACTGATGCCTGCAACGCCTCACCAAATTCTTTCGTAGAGGCTACTTTGTTCCGATTCACACTTAAAATAATCGTTCCCGGCCTGATGCCTGTCGCGAAAGCACGGCTGTCTGAATCTACACCGGATACAACGACTCCTTCGTCCGACCCGAGGCTGTAATATTGACGCATGTCTTCTGTCAAATCCTGAACGGTCAATCCCAATTTTTTGGGCAATTCTGAAGCTTCTTTATTGGCAACGGTTTCCGATAGCTCTCCTATGCCGACAGTAACTGTTTTTTCCTTGCCGTCGCGATAGACAAGCAACTGGACTTTGGTTCCGGGGGCTACCATAGCGACGGTATTTCGCAACTGCCCTGTGCCTTCGACATCCCGGCCGTCTATTTTCAGGATGATATCGCCGGCCTCTAATCCCGCCTTCTCCGCCGGTGAATCCTTCAGAATATCACTCACCAGCACACCTTTTGTGGAATCAGCTCCAAAGTAGTCTGCAAGGTCTTGTGTCAACTCGCCGATCATGACGCCCAATTGTCCGCGAGTCACTTTCCCGTCTTTGACCAGTTGGTCCTTTATATTTTTGGCCATGTTGATGGGGATTGCGAAGCCGATACCGACACTTCCGCCGCTGCTGCTGAAAATTGCGGTATTGATCCCGATGGCTTCGCCTTCAAGATTAATCAAAGGCCCACCGGAATTACCCGGATTGATGGCGGCGTCCGTCTGGATAAAATCTTCGTAATCGTTGATTCCAACCGTGCGGCGACCTTTCGCACTGACTATTCCAAATGTAAGTGTTTCCGCCAGGCCAAAGGGATTGCCGATGGCTATGACCCATTCACCTACATCAAGCGCATCAGAATCACCCAAAGGCAGCGTAGGCAGGTTTTCGCCGTCGATCTTTATTACCGCAACGTCGGACTTCTCATCGCTTCCAATTTTCCTGGCGGTGAATTCGCGTCCATCATTAACTTTGACGGTAATTACATCCGCATCGCCGACCACATGGTTGTTCGTGACAATATAGCCATCATCACTAATGATAAAGCCTGAACCCTGGCCCATCTGGCGACGCTCGCGCGGCGTGCGAGGCTCGCGTTCACGGAAGAAATCGAACGGATCGCTATTTCCAAACGGCGTGTTCGATCCGGCCATTGAACCGGTTTCTACGCTCTTCTCGACCTTGATGAAAACCACCGCCGGGACAGCCTTTTTTGCGACGGATGAAAAAGCCTTCGATGTCTGTTGCAGGGATGTTAGCTCGTCTTCATGAGCAGATGCCGTCGGGACCATGGTGAACAAAAAGGCTAGGACGATTAACAAGGTAATTCCACTTCGTTTTATTTTAGCATTCATGATAATGCTCCTTTCAATTTATCAACTTACCTTACTTCTGTACAACTTTCCGTAATGCGTTGTTCATCAATTACTTATTGCAAAAGGCGTACCAATTGAAATTGAAACGTTCTTAACTCTTGTAACAGAAAAGAATAACATACTCTGAGCGACATCGTATCTTTCGTATGAGACTGTCATTTTGACAACCAATATCTGTGCCAATTCTGTCAAAGCTGAAAAAGCCCGCGCCTGTACGAATTCGGAAATAAGCCGATCTGAAAGGAGTTGTGCCTTGTTAATCGAAGGGACAAAAAATCCCTGTTTAACATTAGAAAATTAACTTGTCAAAGAGCCGATACAAAGCCATCCGCAACGCTATGCCCGTATTAGTTTTTACATTATAATTTCGATCAAAATGATTGTTTTGTTATTTAATTTCTGCTTTCACAATGCTATTTCTGCAAACATAAATCGCATATACCCTCGACGTATACGGTCTTTCTCAGAATTTTGAATTTCTTTGCGATGTTTCCGGGCACCTTTATAACATCGAAGGGCTTGTGGTGGAAATCGACGATTCTTTTGCACTTTACGCACTTAAAATGCTGATGTTTCTCCATACCGCCGTCAAATCGCTTGGCGTCGCCCGAACCTTCCACAACAAATGCCGCACCAATCTCTTTGAGCGTCAGCAGCGTCCTGTTAACCGTATCTAATGATATGCTTGGAAACAGCTCTCTGACCTTCTGATACAGCATCTCTGCCGAAGGATGCTCGTCTGTATTGATTAGTTCTCTATATATTGCCACTCGCTGTGGGGTAACTTTCAGGCCCGTTTCTCTACACAAACCTGTAAACCAGCAAGTTTTATTGTCTATCTCAGCACTGCTCATTTTTGTTTTTCCATAATCCATAGTTACTACTATATAGTAATAATTCCTATATACTAACTATGTTCGATAAATTTTTTAAATATTTTTTACAACATGCCCGTTTTCTGGACAATGGTTTTTCCCCGCGACATTTTTACACTTAAAGAGCTTCCAATTCAAGATATTAATCCCAACGGATAGTGTTTTAATAGAACGGGCGGCAAAAATAGCGTAAATATCTCACCAAGTGGTTGTGCAAGCGTGGTTAATCGGGTAAACTCCGTCTATCTTAATATTCGTAATGCAACATTAAAGAAGTTAATGGCTTTAATCTCGACAATGGATACGGCAGGCTGAAAAACATAAAACCAACAGCATGAAGTACATTTCATTCATCGTTATAGGCTTGCCTATGTACGTGTTTAGCCTGAAACCAATGCTGATACGCAGGTTTTGAAGCCGAAATCATCCGTCTTTGTCGGCAATTAACACTTTTGACGGAAGAATTAGCCGCTAAATCGTCACTATCAATACTAATAGAAGGCTAAACACATACTTGCCTATAAAAGTATTTTTAGTAGGCGTGAATTCAGTTCTGGCTGCCAGGGGGCCGGCGAGGTCCATCGCGGCGGTTCGAACTGATACCGCGCCGATTATCGATGGAAAAATTGGCGATTCCTGCTGGGAAATGGCGAATATAGCCACGGATTTTACGGATTACAAGACGGAGAGTTTGGCCGTGGAGCAAACTTTTGTGCGGATGCTCTACGATGATGATAACCTGTACATCGCCTTCGAATGCCTGGAACCACAGCCCGATCACATTATTGCCGTAGAGCGTAAATACGACCAACCTCTATATGAAGAGGATGGAGTGGAGGTTCGGTTCGACACTTTTGGCGACCATCGCAGCGCTTATGTTTTCGGTGTCAATACGCTCGGAACCCGCTATGATGCCCGAATCGGTCTCTTCGATTACCATGATGATGATACCTGGGGCTGTGACTGGTCTGCGGCCTGCACCGTCGAGGATGATCGCTGGTTCGCCGAAATAGCTATCCCTGTCGGCAATATTCTTTTCGAGCGTAAAGACAGGATGACTTGGGGAGCTAATTTCCGCCGGCGGGAAAGGGGCCTGCAGGAGAGCAGTTATTGGTGCTATCGCAACAGCCAGGCTCGCAGTCCGCGTGAATTCGGCCTGCTGACAAATCTTGACCTTGCAAAGGCGAATTTCGACAAAAGCCCCGCATTCGAGACATATCTAAGCGGCACCTCGGATTTCGAGCAGAACAGCAGCGAGGCGTCGACCGGGCTGGACATATCCATGCGGCTGAATTCGAATATGATCAGCGCTTTTACCATCAACCCGGATTTCGGCCAGGTCGAGGCAGATCCGGACACGATCGAGCTGAGGGACACCGAGAGATTTCTCAGGGAGCGGCGTACGTTTTTCCGCGAAGGCAGCGAGCTTTTCAAAACGCCGCTGAATATCTATTATAGCCGGCGACTTATGGATATCGACGCGGGAGCAAAAGTTACAGGCCAGGGAAAATCATGGGCACTCGGGCTTATCGATGTGCAGGGCCAAATCAGCCGGGATGACGAGCTACTTGATGGTAATTACCACGTGGGCAGACTCATCCATAACATAAACGATGAGTCCCATATCGGCGGCATCTGGGCCAACTCTCAGCGATCTGACGGCAGAAACTTCACCGGCGGGCTCGATTCGCGGATATTTTTCGACAGCACGACTTCGCTTTCCGCACAATTCCTCGGTCTGAGCGATTCGAATGGCATTGAAACCGACGGCTATGAAGACCATAGTGCGTACGCCCTGTATACCGCGCTCAGCGGGGGCGCACAGCCTTTCTGGTGGCAGGTAGACTACCGCGACATTACCCGGGGCTTTCAGCCCGATCTCGGCTACATTCCCCGGCAGAACATCCGCGGTCCCGGCTCTTTCATGCAGTACAGAGCTTATCCCGAAGACGGCCCTTTCAAATCGTTAAGGATGATCTCAGAGATTGACGTCTACGAAGATAATAACCACGATATGACACTGCGAGACTTTATCGAGGGCGCGGGCGTGTGTTTTCGCAATGAAGTGGAACTCTGGTACACCCGGGCCGATAAGTTTCACGCCCCCTATCAGAACCGGTATGACCGTGTTAGAATCGAATATAATGAAGAAGTCGATATTTGGGATTCGGTCAGCGCCGGCGTTGAAAAAGGCGTATATGAAGATCAGCCGTATAAAGAATATTTCATCGAAAAGCCTATGAGAGTTACCGATCGAATGGTCACGACTCTAAACGGCAACTATCGCGTGCAGGAGGAAAACGGAGATGAGGATATCTGGCTCTGGCGATCGGTGACGCAGTACAGCTTTACATGGAACGGAATCGTCAAATTTACCGCCGAGCAGACATCGGAGGACCGACATAATCTGACGTTGCTGTTTTCCTGGCCGGTGAAAAAGAATATGGACTTATATGTCTTGCTAAACGATTACGAAACGGACACCGAAGATGTCCAGGCGGCGTTCGTCAAAATGGTATACCGTTTTTAGACTCTTTGGAGAATAAAATATGTACCCTCAAAACCAAATCAATCGACGTAATTTTCTCAAAACGGCGGCGGTCGCGGGCGCGGCCTCTGCTCTCAACAGCACACTTGTGAAGGCTCAGCCCAAGGGGCTTCGGCCGAGCCAGACCGGCGGTGTCACTGTTCTCAACCCTCAGAACCGCGTGCCGGTGAGCATGATTATCGACGACTCGACCTGCCTTGTGAACATGGCGCACTTCGGCATCCCGCACTTCGCGACGGCCTGGCCGGACAGGTACAAGCAGGACTGGAAAAGCCTGCCGCGGGAGATACCCGATTCGTTCGTCCGCAAGTTCGGCTTGTGGTGTAAAGAGCACGGCGTCAAGGGCAAGTACAGCATAGTCCCCTACCCTGCCTGTGTCGGCTGGCTGGACCGCTGCCTTCCCGGCTGGTCGCAGCAGGAACTGGATGGCAGCCTCAAACTCGTCCGCGAGCTGATGATGCCCGACTGGGACATTCACCCGGAGATGATCAGCCACACCTGGGTCATCAACACCAAAACCGGCCGGCCCTATCCGGAACGGACCGGCTACTACATCGAGAACGCAGGCTGGAGCCAGGACAAGTCCGCCGATCAGCTCGCCGATTACATGGCCTACGCCCTGCGAATCCTCAAGAACGTCGGCCTCGACTGCGAAGGCATCACAACGCCCGGTGGCTTTGGCAACCGGAACCGTGAAAATCTCGCCAAGGCCACACTCGAATCGTGCCGGGACGTATTCAACGCCGAGATTCCACACTATTTCCGCGACCTGTTCACCGACGAGAGAAGCGTCGCCCCGCTGGTCCAGTACGCATCCGGACTCGACGGCGACAACCCCAAATGTGTCGTCTCGATAATCGGCTGCACCGGCGACTGGCTCGGCGGCTGGGACGGTTTGGTCCGCGGCTCGGTCGATAAGCACATCACCGAGGACCTCAAAGGAGGCCGTCTGCCGGAAGTCATAGCCAGAGGCGAGCCGACGATAATCGTCTGCCACTGGCCCGGCGTCTATTTCAACGGCGAGGAAGTCGGCTTCAATATCTTCAAAGAGGTCGTAAAGCGGCTACACGCCAGATATGACAATCTGCTCTGGATGAAGAACTGCGAAATCGCCCGCTACTGGGCCGCGAAAGAACTTACGAAGATCGATATGCAGGACCGGCTGGTAACATTCACAGCCCCGTTCGCAACTACCCGCTTCACGGTACGACTTGCCGGGGTTTCGCAGATGCCGCCGAAATTGACACTTGCCGGAAATCCATCCGAACTTCGCCGTGTAAACGCCCCGCTGCAACTGCAAAGCGGCACATGGTACCGTGACGGCTCGGAAATTATGGTCTGTTTCGACCTGCCCAAAGGCAAATCGATACTGGAAGTCTGAAATTATCGGTTGGGACGGTTACCCGTGCAATCCATTGAGTAGCGGGTAACCGTCCCGGTTCTGAAGAACGGTCTCCAGCGTGGAACTTATTCAGCCGTCGCAGTGTCCTCGAACAAACGCTTTATAATGAATGTGATTTACTTGCTTCAATGGTGCCGCCGTAGGCGCCCATGTTGATTCTGCCGCCGTTCGGTTCCGGCTCATCGGCGACGGGACTATTCGGATCTCCGGCGTCGATACAGGGACTTGTTAGTTCATCGATAATCCAGATTTCGCCGGCCGGATCCCACCGCCCTACCTGCGATTTCAAGTGGTAATCACCGTTCTCAGGATCGGCAAATAGCGGCTCGGCATCGATATTGCCTTCTTCCCAGGTGAGCGTAGTGCCCTGTCCGATGTGGGCTGCTGATAAGCCTCCTTTTATATTGCAATAGGAGATGTTCATGCTCGTGGGAGTGTGATAGTAACTATAGTCCAAACCTATTTCCGAACCACTGGGAGCCGTATTACCATATACAATGCAGTTTTTGATTGTGATGGATGATTTATCATAAGAGGTTACGCCACCGCTGTGCCGGCCGGCTGTATTTTCAGTGATTGTGCAGTTAGTAACAATCGCCTCGGCGTTATGGCCGCACCCAATGCCTCCGCCAATTCTAACACAGGAATTACGAGCGATAAGGCAATTTGTCAGAGTTGTTAACGATCCATAAGAGCAAAGGATACCACCATTACCACCTTGGCTAATATTATCAGAAATTATGCAATCTCTAAAGATTGGTAGGGAATCATTACAAATTTGAATCCCACCGGCAGAATGAAATGCTGAATTTGTTGAGATCGTACAGTTTAGTATAACTGGTTTGCTATCATTTGAGCCATCTGTTAAAAGTCCACCAGCCTGCCCATCTTCATGAAGTACAGAGTTCTCAGAAATAATGCAGTCAGTGAGCTTTGGCGAGGCATTGAAGATATATATTCCACCACCCCAGTAGAATGTACTATTATCAAGGATTATACAACGAATTAATGTTGCAGAACTGTTTACTAAAGACACACCACCACCGATATCTTGTGTCGAATTTAGTGGCTTAACGCGGTTCTCGGTTATTATACAGCCGGTTATCTTAGGTGAGGAATCAATACAAAAGATCCCACCGCCGGCTTGAAAAAAATCTCCAGGGCTTGGTGGATATTCCCACAAGCATCCTGTGCCTCCACTCATCGTGAAGCCTTCAAGAACACTCGTCTCTATCTCGCCATTCTCAAAAATGACCACGCTCGCTCTATCCGGATCACTTGGGGATTCCGACATCCTTATGGTTGTAGCTTCAGGCCCTGCTTTTGAGCGGACAGTAATGGCCTTGACTTTAAATGTGATTGGCTCTGTGATTAAATACTCACCCGGCGCCACAAGTACTGTGTCGCCATCGTTTGCGGTATCTATCGCCGCCTGAATATTATTGAAGTCGGCCGGACCATCATCATCAACATATATAAACGGCCAATTCTGAGCCATTTCCACAGCCGCCCGGGCATCCACACGCCCCCAGCCGTAATACTGATCCCAACGTACGTGTTTAGCCTGAAAACAATGCTGATATGCAGGTTTTGAAGCTGCAATCGGGCGTCTTTGTCGGCAATTAACGCTTTTGACGGAAGAATTAGCTGTTAAATCGTCACTATCAATACTAATAGCAGGCTAAACACATACATCCCAACCGGGATCACCTAAGTCTTTCGCAGACCGATAGAGAATTTGTTTTACTTCTTCGTTAGTAAGATTTGGATCAACAGATAGAATTAATGCCGCAACACCCGCGGCAACCGGACAAGCGCTCGAAGTGCCTCCCATATAGGCATAATCTACGTCAATATCAACCAACGGGCCATATAATAAAGTACCCCATTTGTTATTCTGCCCCCTTGATCCCGATATATCTGTTGTGCATAAAGTGCCTCTGCCAAGACTATTGAGATCACCAGCACTACCGTGCGCCATAATGTCTAATTCCTCGCCATAATTGCTGTACTCATGGCGTATATCTGCATTATCTGTGGCCCCGACGGCAATCACTTCCGCATAACGTGCTGGCCACTGAAGAACACCACCATCATTTCCTACCACGGCGAGCACAACACACCCTTTTCCGCTACGGCCTATTCCGCCAATCTCTGTAATGTCAACAATAGCTGAGTGAATTATGGGTACTGGAGCAACATATCCCCAACTATTGCTGAGGATGTCGGCCCCGTGAACCGCAGCCCAGCGATATGCCGTCGCAATATCAGACTCAATACTTAGTGTTGCCGTGTCTCCTCCTCCCCTGATGCGGATGGGCATGATACTGCAATTCCATGTCACACCTGCCACTCCAATGCCATTGTTGCCTTGGGCTGCTATCAGTCCTGCACAGGCTGTCCCATGGTTGTTCCCAAAGTATTCAGCGCTTGGATCCGATAGATCATCATCGTCGCGGAAGTCGTATCCCGGCACCAGATTATTGATCAGGTCAGGATGTTTGCTATCTACTCCATTGTCAATTACAGCAACAACAATGTTCGGGTCTCCAGTGGTTATTTCCCAGGCCTCAGGTGCATTGATATCGATGTTAGGTGTACCTTCCGCTCCATACAGGGATATTTGGCCTGTATTGTGCAAATGCCACAGCTCAGAGAAATACTCGTCATTTGGTATCACCTGTCCACATAATTTTGGCTCAAAAGCAGTATTCGGACACGCCCATTCGATCCAGTCGATTCGGTTTAGCTGCCCTGCCGCCTCGAAGACCGCCTCCGCATTCGGTCCCGAGACTTGCAGCAGGTATTCCTGTTCAGTAAATTCCATTTGCTTTATGATCGAGCAGCCAGTCATTTCACAGATGGCCTGGACATGCTCAGTTGTTGTATCGGGCTTTACTCGTATGACTATCTCCGGGATAATGGCGACAGTCTCGCCGTTGGATGAGAACAACGGGGCTGTATATTGAACCTCGTTATAAAACCTGAGCGACTTGATGGTCCTGTCGTTTTCTTCGGCCGGGCGCTCGTTATAGATGACCGAGACGCCTTTCCGGCCCAATCCGCGAATCGGGTTGATTTTAACATCTCCATCGCTTTTCAGGAACCGGCATACAGTATCCATCGAGCTAATATCATTCTGTGTTTTCAGTACGTATCCAGCCGTCGGTTGGCGGACGAAGGTAAGCGTTTCGTTCCCTACGGTAATGAC
>DQCG01000201.1 GCA_003533825.1 Phycisphaerales bacterium | reverse complement strand
CATACTCTCCAGAAATTCTTTGTTGGTAGGGTACTTCTTGAGCAGTTTGAAGAGAGAGTTCAATGCCTCGCGGGGCCCGTAGTTGGACAGAACACGCCGGAGAGTGGCCAGGCCGCGGGTATGGTCATCACTGTAGAGTTTGGCTTCCTTGCGTGTCCCGCTGGCCGGGATGTCGATTGAGGGAAAGATTCTGGCCTCGGCGAGGGCGCGGTCGAGGACGATTTCGCTGTTGCCCGTACCCTTGAACTCTTCGAAGATAAGCTGATCCATTCGAGAGCCGGTATTGATCAGGCACGTCGCTATGATGGTGGCGGAGCCTCCGTTTTCAATTTTTCGCGCCAGTCCGAAAAGGCGGCGTGGGATTTCCAGGATTCCCGCTTCCAGTCCGCCGCTCATAGTCTGGCGGCGAGGTGCGCCTCGCCGGCGGCCCCTATTGTTGAAAGCCCTTCCCATTCGCGTGAGACTGTCGATCAGCAGGATAATCTCTCTGCCGCATTCCAACTCCGTTTGTATATGGGTGAGCATCAGTTCGGCGAGCTCGGCGTGCTCGTCGGCACTGTGGTCGCTCGTACTGGCCACCACTTCGGCCCCCTCCACGGACCTGCGAAAGTGGGTGACTTCCTCGGGCCGCTCGTCCACCAGCAGCACGATGATACGGCTTTGGGGGGAACATTGCCGAATCGCCTGGACGATTTGTTCCAGGAGGATGGTCTTTCCCGCCTTGGGCGGCGAAACGATCAACTGTCGCGTGCCCTTACCGATCGGCGCGATGAGGTCGACGATACGCATGCTTTCGTGGCCTTGACTGCCAAGGTCAAATCGTTCGTGAGGATCGATAGCTACCAGATCGGCAAACCGCGAGCGTTTGCGGAAGGCTTCCGGTTTCATGCCTCCTACGGATTCGATGGATACCAACCTGCGTTTGCCTTTCTTTTGTTCGATCCCGCCGGTGAGGGTTGCTCCTTCTTTGAGATCAAGGCCACGAATCAGATCCGGTTGAACCATCACCTCGGCCGGGCCCGGCCGGTATGAACGTTCGACAGTTCTGATCGCGAACTGCTGTTTGTTGATCCTTTTCAATATTCCGGTAATTGTATCGGCCATCAAAATGTTCCGTTTAAATTCCTACAGAGATAGATTTTAGCCAGGAAAACACTTGTATCATACCATATTGTTCCGAATTGGCAAGAGGCTGCCGACGGACTTGTGTATTATTTTAATTTTCGCCGACTTTTTTGAAATATGGTTCGGTCCGGATATGGTACCTCTCATGAAAGCTCTTTCAGCGCCCAGTTCGTGTTCTGCTGGGTAATCAACTGCACGCGTCCATGCTCATCAGCCAGGTAGTGAGTTGGAAGAATGCCGTATCCTGTCTGGGCGTAGCAGTCCATAGTTGCAGTCCGGCCGGCTACCGGGATTTGTATTTGACCGCTATAGTACAAGGTCTGGTTTGGCTTAATAACCAGGCCATTCTGGAGCATGTCAAAATGCAGATCGTCGGACTTGACAATATCGCCGGCCAATAAGCTCAACAGGGCTTCTTGAGGTAGTAGTGTATGCGAATTAACAGACTCGATAGTACCCAGCTTATTATTTCGGACAATATTGCCGTTGCTTACAATACCATGTTCCTCGAACTTCAGGTCCGTCTGTGCATTGCGTCCATTCATCACATCGGAGACGGCAGTCCATCTAACGACGGCATCCAGCTTACCCCGGCAATTCAATTTCGTGGTTACCCGGCTGGTAGTCTGGCCGGTTCGGTGCTCAACCGTTTCATAAACGGTGTCCCGGCCATTGACTTTTCGCACGATTTCCAGAGATCCACTAACGATGTTGCGAGCCCTGCCTGTTTTATTATTGACAGGTCCCCATCTGATAAGATCGTATTTCACGGCGAAGTCACCGCGCATTGTGCCTGTAGCAACCGGTCGGAATTTGCCCAGATAGCCGGTTACAGGTTCAATGGCCGGCGGCTCGGTAAAGATATTGCGCTTCGCCGCCGAGGTTTGTCTTGCAGGCTGTTGTTGACGCCGGGGCCTGCTTTTCTGACGACCTGCCGAAAGCAGGGGAAGCCGGCCGGCAAGGACAAGAGACGATGCGTATGCTGTCAGACGCAGCAAGTCTCTGCGATTCATTTATCATGCCTCCTTCAAAATCTGCTTGTACCAGCTATTGTACTTCTCATAGATGTTTTTGTATTTTATGCCGAGTTGGTTACCGGCAGGGACAGGGGCCGGCTCGATGCTGGAAATATACCGTCTCATATAGCCCATGTGTCTTTGCATTACGGCTTTGCCTTGTTCAATACCGGCGAGGTCATGCTTTTCCAGCGGATCGTTTTTCAGGTCGTAAATTTTTGCCGTATCATTGCCGTACAAGATAGTCTTGAATTGTTTGTCGCGAATCCCGACCTGACCGACGCCAAGCATGGACTCGCCGATGACAAAGTCACGCCAAGCCGGGGATTTACCTTCGAGTACAGGACGCAGACTCCTGCCGATTGTCATCTTCGGGAGCATGGGAACCTTTGCATAGTCGCAAATTGTTGCCGGGATATCCACGCCGGAGGCCAGGTGTTCCGTATCGCGCTTGCCTTTAGCAATACGTCCCGGATAAATCAAGATAGCAGGTACGTGCCATGCCTGCTCCTCCATGTATCCCTTGGATACCCTGCCGTGAAAGCCGAGGCCGTCACCGTGATCTGCCGTAAAGATAACGAGTGTATTGTCCGCGAATCGAGAATTTGCCAGGGTGTTATAAAGCCGGCCGATCTCGGCATCTGCCATTTCCACCAGTCGATAATAGCTGTAGATGTAATAGCGCCATTGTAAGTCTTTCCATCCCCGGGTGCGTGCAGCATAATTCGGATTATAAAGAAAGTTCTCCGGCAGCGGCGGAAGCTTATCTGCAATCTCTTTCGCAAAGCTGAACTTGCCGCAACCTCCGCCGGCGCCGGCAGTGTAGCAGCAATCGTGTGGATTCATGAATCCTACGTTAAGGAAGAATGGTTTGTCACCGGAGTGATTCTGCAGGTAACCTACCGCGGCCCGGGCAATCGAGGCATCGTTATGTTCGCCCATGCCGGAGCCGAATATCTGCCGAAAGCTCTTGCTGAGATCCCGATTAGGAATATGCCACTTGCCTGCATAAACGCAGTCGTAACCGCCGTGTTTGCGCAGCCACTGACCCAGGTCCGGCAGATTGGGATCGAGCGGGCAGGAATTGACCGGTACGCCTGTTTCCGTAGACATGCGACCGGTATACCAGCTTGCCCGTGCGGGACAGCACTGTGGCATGGTGGTGTACATCTCCATAAAAGACATTCCGTCGCTGACCATGCGATCCAGTGCCGGCGTCTTTAGGTATGGATTACCGTAAGCGGAGATCGTCTGATAATGCAGTTGGTCTACGTGGATAAAAAGTATGTTTGGTCGCTTTTTAACCATAGTTCCTTTTGATGCCTTAAATTTCTACTGAATCTCAAAAGCTTCGGTTAATCCGCCAAGGGTAATCTTGAATTCACCCGGCTCGACAACAGGTTTGTTTTGACGACCTATGAACGCGAAATCATCCCATCCAAGCTCGAATCTGACCGTCTTGCTCTGACCCGGTGTTAAATGGACCTTTGTGAACCGCTTGAGCGATTTGACCGGCGGCGTTACCGATGCTACGACATCTGACAGGTATAACTGTACAATCTCAGCGCCCTCGCGAGAGCCCGTGTTGGCGATGTTGACCGTTACGGTAAGTTTTTCGTCCGGCGATATTTGCTTTTTACTGAGCTTCAGATCGCCGTACTTGAAAGTCGTATATGACAATCCGTGGCCGAACTCCCATTGCGGATCGAATTTGTTGGGAGCCGCATTCTCACTTTTCTTATGATCGTAACAAACGTGCCACCCGGAGTATTTGGGATACGTGAACGGCAATTTTCCGCTTGGATTCGTATCGCCAAAGAGAACGTCCGCGATTGCCTGTCCGCCCTCCATGCCGGGCAAATACGCCATAAGAATCGCGCCGGCATCGTCTACGATTGTCCTGATTACCCGCGGCCGGCCCTCGGTCAGTACCATAACGATGGGCTTGCCTGTTTTCGTAAGCTCCTGCACAAGGCGAATCTGCGGCGCCGTCAGCATTAAATCATCGATGTTTCCGGGCGTCTCGCAATACGTCGGTTCGCCAAGACAGGCCACTATTACATCCACACGGCTCGCCGCCGAAACCGCTCTCGAAATATCCAGCTCCTTGTCAAACGTCACGGCCTCGATATACTCGACGTTACTCGCCCCGACTTTGTCCTGTATCGCTTCGAGAATCGTTGATTTCTCCTGCGGGTAGAGGGCCTCGTTATCACCCTGCCAGGTAATCGTCCAGCCCCCGTTCAGTACCGAAAGCTTATTGGAACAGGGTCCCGTTACAAGCACCTTTTTGTCTTTGCCGAGCGGCAAAAGGTCACTCTCATTCTTGAGCAGCGTCATTGCCTCTCTGGCTGCCTGCAGATTCACCTGACGTGAGGCATCGGTTGCGAACTGCTTTTTAAGCTGTTTATTCGGATATGGTCTCTCGAAAAGCCCGAGCTGGAACTTGACCAGCAGAATGTCGGCCACCGCCTCGTCGATGCGGCTTATAGGAACCTCGCCAGTTTTGACAAGGTCAACAAGATGGTCGTAAAAGCTGTAGTCGTTAGGTACCATGCTCATATCCACCCCGGCCATTACGGCCATCTTGACCGCTTCGCGCTGATCTCTCGCCACCATCTCCCGTTTGTAGAGATTATCTATATCCGCCCAGTCCGAAACGACAAAACCATCGAAGCCCAACTCGCCCCGCAGCACATCGACCAGCAGGAACCTGTCCGAATGGACGGGAATCCCGTTTATCTCCGATGAATTGACCATGACCGTTGCGACTCCCGCTTTTGCCGCTGCGGCGAAAGGCTTCAGGAAGAGCTGTCTCAACTGCCGCTCCGGAATGTACGCCGGAGTCCGGTCCTTACCAGACAGCGGTACGCTGTAACCGAGGTAGTGCTTCATGCAGGCCGCGACCTTTGTCGGCTGCGAGATGTCGCTGCCCTGCTGTCCTTCCACATACGCCGCCCCCATAACCGAACTGATGTACGCATCCTCCCCGAACGTCTCCCATTGCCTCGGCCACATTGGATTTCTGCCGAGTCCAAGTACCGGACCGAAATTCCAGGGCATTCCCGATGCTCGAATCTCCAGGGCGGTAATTTCGCCCTCCGTTCTCACCAGGTCCACATTGCTGGTCGCCGCCATTGCGATGTGCTGTGGGAATATCGTGGCCCCAAGGGTATAGTTAGCCCCGTGAATCGCATCTATTCCGTAGATAATGGGGATCCCCAGCCGGGTCTGCTTTGTGGCCATAGCCTGCATTTGCGTGATGATCTGAAGCCAGTTGTCCACGGTCCGTGCCTGTCCCCCGCAGTTCAATATCGATCCGACCTGATGGGTAACAATCGCATCCTGTAGTTTTTTATCGTCGAGCATCAGCCATCCGTCCTCGTTTGTCTCGCCCGCTACTACCTCCAATGTCACCTGTGTCATCTGACCGACCTTTTCTTCCAGCGTCATTTTCGCGAGCAGCTCGTCAATTTTTTTCTCCATCTGCTGGTCCTTCTGATTGTCGGCGGCGGTTGTTTCGATACTCGCACAGCCCGCCGCCCAGACCAGTGCCGCCGTCACTATAACTATAATCGCATACGTTCTCATCTCTATTCCTTTCCGATTTGCCTTTGAATGCTCATGCTTTTTTACTTGCCTGTCTCAAAACTGGCAAATCATAACACACAAATCCATGGCTTAAAACCACAAAATCTTATGGATTTGTCGGCAGAGGCAATCTAATATGATACCCGGCAGTTTTACCTTTCCATTTGACACTGCTGCGGTATTGACCTACAATCACAGCGACAAGGAACTGTTACATGTGGTCGTTGTTCCGAAATACACAATAAATCATAAAATGAGGTAAAGGATTATGGATACAAAACATGATAGCCCGAATCTTTCCCGCCGTACGTTTCTAAGAATTACCGCAGCCTCTATAACAGCCGCGTGTGTGGTGGGCTCAGGCTGTAGCGAAGAAATGAAGCTCGGAAAATCAAAGCGTAAAATCCCGGTGGGCCTGCAATTGTATTCAGTCAGGGCGGAATGTCAGAAGGACCTGCCGGCCACGATTGAAGCCGTTGCCAAAATAGGCTACCAAGGCGTCGAATTCGCGGGCTACTATGACTACAGCGCAAAGGACCTTCGCAAGCTGCTCGATGACAACGGTCTGAAGTGCTGCGGCACTCATGCCCAGTTCGACACGCTGCTCGGCGACAACCTGCCGGGGACCATTGAGTTCAACAAAATCATCGGCAATAAATACCTGATCGTTCCCTGGCTAGATCCGAAAAAGTACAGCTCGGTTGAAGGCTGGAAGAACGCCGCCGACATGTTCAACGAGCTGGCGGAAAAAGTCGAGCCGCACAAAATGATGGTTGGCTACCATAACCACACGCACGAGTTTGAGCCTATCGACGGCCAGGTGCCGTGGGATATCTTCTTCGGCAACACCCGCAAGGATGTTATCATGCAGTTCGACACGGGCAACGCCATGCACGGCGGAGGAGAGGCGATACCGTATTTGAAGCGTTATCCCGGCAGGGCGGTGACCGTCCATCTGAAGGAATACTCGGCCACTAATAAGAACGCCATTCTCGGTGAGGGTGATATCCCATGGGAAGAGCTGCTCAGCGTCTGCGAGACCATCGGGGGTACTAAGTGGTACATCATCGAGGAAGAAAAGGACGTTTATCCTCCGCTGAAGGCCGCCGAGCTGTGCTATAAGAACTTCAGAAAGCTCCGGCCGGCGTAACCTTTTTCTTTTCTAAAAGTATTTACTCTACCCCCGGTTTACCGCCGGGGTTTTTCTTTTGCCGCGATCTCCTTCAAGTATCCGGGGATTTACGAAACAGCAATCAAGGTAATTGCTTTTTACGGCAGGATTTGGTATCTTGATGGTCGGGTGCGATGTATCGCACCAATCTATTATCGATATAATTAAATGGTGTGAAATTTTGCACCCTACTTACTGACCGAGTCGTGCTGTCATCCTCCGCAGGACGCCTTACGGTGCTGCGAAAGCAGGGATCCGGAACGTAACGGTAAATTGGATTCCCGCGTTCGCGGGAATGACAATTATGGAATTAGAGACGAAGGGCCTCGTATTCGATATTAAGAAGTACGCCATACATGACGGCCCGGGGATACGTACAACGGTGTTTTTCAAAGGCTGTCCATTGCAGTGCCTGTGGTGTCATAATCCGGAAAGCTGGAAGAGCCGGGCCGAACTCGGGTTTCGCAAAAGCCGGTGTACCGGATGTGGTCAATGCGTTGAGGCGTGTTCACACGAGGCGATTTCGCTTATTGAAAGCCGGCCTGTAACAGATGCGGAGAAGTGCGTACTCTGCGGCCGGTGCGTGGATGTCTGCCCAGCGGGCGCCAGGCAAATAATCGGGCGGGAAACGACCGTTAGCGAGGTCATGGTCGAAGTTGAACGTGATGTTATATTCTACGACCAGTCCGGCGGCGGCGTTACGTTCTCCGGCGGCGAACCGCTGATGCAGCCGGACTTTCTTCTGGCCCTGCTGAAACAGTGCCGGACGGTGAATATTCATACAGCGGTGGATACGAGCTGTTACGCGGAGCCGGAGATTGTGGAGCTCGTCGCCGGAAGGGCCGATCTGTTTCTCTGTGACATCAAGCACATGGACAATGAAATGCACGAACGTTTTACCGGCGTTGGAAATAATTTGATTCTGGAAAATATCAGGCGTATCTCGCAGGCGGATAAGAAAATCGTAATAAGGATCCCGATTATCCCCGGCTTCAATGACGATTCTGAGAATATCGAAGCGACCGGTCAATTTGCAGCTTTACTGCCCGGAGTCGGCAGGATAGACATCCTGCCCTTTAATCGTGGAGGGGCGGAAAAATCGGCTCGACTCATGGGAGAGATTAATTCCATGCGGGTTGAAGCTCCCGATGAGGATAAAATGAGCGAGATAGCGGAGAATCTGAAAAAATACGTATGCGAAGTAAATATTGGCGGTTAGTGATATGAATGAAAGAATAGTAAAACTAAAAAAACAAAGTGTTGAAACCCGGCCTTATATCTCCACGGAACGGGCGGAGCTGATGACCGATTTCTACGAGAGCGACATTCACCAGAAAGAATCTGTTGCAGTCTGCCGCGCCCTGTCGTTCAGACACCTTATGGAGAATAAAACCATCTGTATAAATGACGGTGAATTGATTGTCGGTGAGCGCGGCCCGGCGCCGAAAGCAACGCCTACTTATCCCGAGCTTTGCTGCCATTCTATGGAGGATCTGCGGATACTCAACAGCCGGGAAAGAACTCCCTTTGTGGTCTCGGATGAGGTTAGAAAAATCTACCGCGAGAGAATCATTCCCTTCTGGACCGGTAAAACCATGCGGGAGAAACTCTTCGGTGCAATGGATGAAAAGTGGCACAAGGCTTTTAATGCCGGAGTGTTCACCGAGTTTATGGAGCAGCGCGCTCCCGGCCACGCCATCCTTGACGACAAGATTTACCGCAAAGGCATGCTGGACTTTAAGCGTGACATTGCGGAGAACCGGAAAAAACTTGACTATTTTAATGATCCGCGCGCCTATGAGAAGGACCAGGAATACCAGGCGATGGATATCTGTGCCGATGCCGTCATTACCTTCGCCCAAAGGCACGCCGAAAAGGCGGCACAGCTTGCACAACAGGAAACCGACCCTGCTGGCCGCCGCGAGTTGGAACGGATCGCCGAAGTCTGTGCCCACGTGCCGGCTAATGCGCCGCGCAATTTCCAGGAAGCGTTGCAGTCGTACTGGTTCGTGCACTTGTCGGTGATTACGGAATTGAATACATGGGACTCCTTCAACCCGGGCCGGCTTGACCAGCACTTACTGCCGTTCTATGAAAAAGGCCGGCAGGAAGGAAATTTAACAGATCAGCAGGCCAGAGAGCTGCTGCAGTGTTTCTGGATAAAGTTTAATAATCAGCCAGCCCCGCCGAAAGTTGGTGTTACCGAGGAACAAAGTGGAACCTACACCGACTTTGCATTGATTAACATCGGCGGGGTAACGCCGGCCGAGGGTGGTGACGCGGTCAACGATGTTTCATATATGATGCTGGATGTGGTCGAAGAGATGCGTCTGATC
>DQCG01000288.1:345-14736 GCA_003533825.1 Phycisphaerales bacterium | reverse complement strand
TGGGTCAAAAAGACGTGTTTGTTTCGGGTCGACAATCCTTTGCATAATATCTCCAAGGCATTGCTGTGTAATAGTTTATGTTATACACACTTCGTATTGCTTGTCAACCCATAAAAAGACTTAAATCCAAGAAATAAAACAATTTACATCACCTTTTCGATGGCGGGACTTTTGACACGCGCATCAATAAGGGTTTTTTTAAAACTTTCGATATCCTGCGCCGTAAACAACAACATAAATCCACAGGACATCGATTACTAACTGCTTCGAGCGCATATACTTATCGATGACCAGGCACTAAAACTACTCCAATATTATATCAGAATTTTCGAAGCCTTATATCTTTGAACTGAACAAGCATCTCAGGACCCTGGTGGACCTGGAGTGCCAGCTTACCTGAAGGAATCCTTCGCGGGTCATTGTCTTCGAGTTCGCACATTACCACATCGTTTATCTTCAGTACGATCCGGCCGCCTCTGGCGCTAAAGGCGTAATCGTTCCATTGTTTCGGTTTGACATGCTTTAGCAGTTCATTCGGGCCTCCCACGCTGCCGACGACATTGATTTTGCCGTCTTTATCGATGATTACTTTCTGCCCCCTTTCGGCTAATATTCCTCTAAGGGTGTATTCCATGATTACGCCGGTCCAGCGGCCGTCCGCGGAAAAATCGGCCTGACAGCCTATCAGCGGTTCAGGGTGCATCGCGGTACGTTCCAGGCTCCTGAAATAGATTCCCGAATTACCGTTTTCCAGCCGGAACTTCAGACGCAGCTCAAAATCTTTCACATCGCCGCCCGTCCAAATCAGGAAGTTGTTTTCCGATATGCGATTCTGCGTTGTCGTTTGTCCTGTAATGACGCCATCGGTCACGGACCATATTTTGGGATTACCCCTCCAGCCCAGCATGTCCTTTCCATTGAAAAGGCTTATGAAGCCCGGCTCGACATTCAGTTTGGAACTGGGCGTTGCGTCGGCGGGCAAATCTCCGGCGGCAAACTGGATGCCGTCAAGATAGAATTGAAGTATAGTCGGATTCCACCATATCTCGGTTCGGTGCCCTATCGCGGAATAGAAAATTCTACCCCTGCCGTGCTGTTTGATCCAGGCCAGGCCGAAGTCGTTGTCCGTGCGGTGTACCCAAGGCACCGACATATTGGTCGTTTTGACATCAAGCGAAAGCAACACCCTGAGTTTCTCACGCGAGTACGGCTCACGAAACTGGAATATCTCATCGGCGAGACGAAAGTCTTTGCCGTCGAATGCGGCAACAAGCGGGTGGTCCGGCTCGTCGAGTTTTATGCCGACCTCCTCATTCCACGGGTGCCCCCAGTATGCCATACCGAGCAATTCCTGAAATTCGGGCCAATCGGTGTTGCCGCCGATGGCATGATGATAAGCCATAACCCCGCCGCCCCGTGAGACCCATTCCAGCAGGCTCCGCCGCAACAGCTTCTCAACTGCATCCGGGTCGGGACCGTACGCTTTGAGTTTTTCCATGTCCTTTTCGGTCGGCCTGATCCACCGGCCGTTGCTGTTGTTCATAATTATGACATCGAACTTCCTGATATTCTCGGGAAGGTACATTGCGATATCGTCGCTGATGATAGACTCGAAAGCCCCGGTTTTTTCGCCGAGCAGCTTCATCGCATATTCGGCCTGCGGGACGCAGTAGCCTTTATGCGGGCATTTGTCCATAAAAGGCGTGTTCCAGATTAATACCCGGCGGGGCTTTTTCGGAGCAACACGGGCCTTCGTGGGAATAGCGGCCCGGATTCGCTGTGCCTGGCTGTCCGTGAGCTGGCTGTAAGCGAGACTTTGCAGCGATAGCAATACCACGATTGCAGAAATCTTTACGAATGTACCTCTGTTGCTCATAACCAAAATCTCCTTTCCCGCAGTTTACACAACACAGTTTACAAAGACCAGCCCTGCCGGTATTCATGCCTGAGTGCCCGGTCGGCTTCGGTGTTGTTGACTATTTTCATCGCGACAGGATCGAACTCTATCGTTTCGCCGACAAGGGTTGCGACATTGCCCAACAGAACAAACTCGGCGAGCGGGTCTGCGTAGTCGAAGTTGGACATAGCCGGCGGCCCTCCCCTGCAGGCACTGAGCCACTCTCGCTCATGTCCCCGCGCGCGGGGCAGCGAACGCGTCGGCCCTTCGAAGTCCCTGAACTTGTCTTCGGGAAGTAAGCTAAAAGACATGTTGTGCCCGGTCGAATGGATCATTCCGTTGGAGCCGATAAGAAGGCAGCCGGCATGATCCGCCCATCTTTTCTCGCCGGCGTCGCCCCAGTCAAGCGGTCTTCCTAGGTGCTGCTCTATCATTTTCCTCGGTCCCGGTGCCTGGCCCGGGCCGTTGTACCAGTTGATTCTTACCGGGGGCATGTCCCCCCTTGCCGGAAAATCATAACGGATGATCTCCCATTTCGGCAGGGAGTGTTTGTGGACGCCGGAGACTTCCGGATTAAGTCTCACCAGATTCTTCGCGGACGAATCGGATTTCTGATTCCAGAGTGTATCGAGTCTCAGGGCTTTGAAGGGCAGGTTCATCGTATGAGATGCCCAGTTGCCCAAGTTGCCGGTTCCGAAATCGCGCCAGCCGTGCCAGCCGCTAAGCCAGCGTGAGTTATACGGCCGGTATTTAGCCGGCCCCAGCCATAAATCCCAATGCAGGTAATCCGGCACAGGATGTTCGTCTGCAGGTATGGGCCGGTCACCCGGGCCGCCGCCGGTGTTCCATGCGTGTACTTCACGGATATCACCAATAACGCCCGCCTGAATAAGCTCGACCGCCCGGCGGAAGGCCTCGCTGCTCGTGCCCTGATTACCCATCTGGGTCGCAACTTTACACTTTGCAGCCATCCGGCGCAGACTGCGGGCCTCAGAGACAGTGCGAGTCAGAGGTTTTTCGCAAAAAACATGCTTGCCCATCTTCATCGCGGCAGCCGATGCAACAGCATGTGTGTGGTCGGGTATGGCGATTACGACCGCATCGATTTGTTTGTCCATCTGCTCCAGCATCTTGCGAAAGTCGAAGTATTTTTTTGCTTTCGGAATCTCCTCGAACGATAAGCTGGCCTTCCTTTCGTTAACGTCACACATAGCTACAACATTGGTGTTCAATTTCGGAATTGCCCCCACAAACCATCTTCCGCGCCCACCGACTCCGATCAGCGCGATGTTGAATTTGTCATTAGCCTGGTAGCTGCGAGCCGAGGAACTGTTCTGTAAAATCAGCAGACCCGCGCCGCATACTGCCGTATTCGAAAGAAATGCACGACGGTTAAGAATTGAATTCATTTATCGATTACCTCCATTCATTCTAAGTTCCGGTTGTGCCATCCAGCGATTATTATAAATTATCAGCGAAATCCACCGGATATACTGTCAGTGCAAATACACAAACAGCATTATTCATAATCTTACTATATTGAACAAGTCAACGCAAAATTACCTGTTAATAGAAAACGGACGAACTTCTTGTATCGTACCCAGCCCAAAAGTTCCGGCAAGAAAAAACCCGACCTCCGGCTGGGTCGGGATTGTTGAGACTATTTAACCTATTTTAGCACTATGCTTAGGAATAGCGTCTGAGCAAAGCAAAAGAATGGCCCCGGAAACTGCCTAAATTACCATACAAAAAAATTGGTCAGCAGCTCGTGAATTCCGCCTTTGGTGCCGGCTTATTGGCCACCGGCCATCCTCTTCCTGCGGCTCTCTTCCGTTTTGCTCTGGCCGCATTCGGGACAGCGGTCGGGTAAGTCGTTCGGAACACTATCTCTGAAGAATACTGCGCCACAAGACGGATTTGCACACTTTTCAGCCCGGAAAAGACTGTCTTTGCCGCATTTTTTGCAAGTCAGCGGCGGTGTAGACCGGGCCATAGCCGTAGGATTGAGGCGCTCGTTAATACCTTTGAAGTACTGCTTCAAACTCATCTCGTACTCGGCTTTGCAGGCCGGATTGCTGCATTTGACCCAGGTCATCTCGTCATCCGAGATTGCATCAATACCGCCGCCGCCGGAACCTCTCATTAAAGTTACCGCAGCCGCCACACCCAGACATACGACAATAACACCGATCATAATCGGTTTTTTTCTGCTGTCTTCCATGCTGGAATCTCCAAATCACTCAACTATAATATGGTTGTCAATTCTTGCTAATAATCTATTACTTACAGCATGATTTGTCAAACGCTTATTTATATTATTTGCCGTTTTGCTAACCATTTGCGGTCTTATCGGCGCCGAGTGACGCCATTTGCAGAATCCTGCCGGGCTCCTCCGGAAAACCGGTGCGGGCCGAAAGATATGCCGATTGTATTACGGCCATATCTTTCAGATTCTCTCTGCCACTGCTGCGAAGCTTATTCTTTTCCGGCGATAATATGCTTTGAGCGAAACTCTTGAGAAGCTCGGTCGCACAGACAAGTCCGCCATCGTTGCATTTCAATTTTTCACTGACGTTGCCGTGGCCATCGCTGACGATCAGTTGCGTGTCGCTGACGGTAACGACCGTGTCTTTGCCGTACAGCCTTAAATATTCCTCCCCGGGCCCGGCCCCCTCTCGCCGTGTCGCGACAAAGCTGCCGATAAACGTATCGCTGAATTTCAACGTGACGATGGCCGTATCTTCCGTCAGATACAATCGCTGCTGCTTATCCTGGGCCTGGTTGGTATTGAGCGAATAAACCTGTTGAGGCATGTCAAAATTCGATACTATCTGGTCGATTATCCGGTAGCAGTCCTGCAGCAGGACCCCGCCGCCGGCAAGCTTCGGATCGGTCCGCCAGCCGGGCTGATGATAATCGCCGACATTACAAAAAGCGTTTATAAGAAATATCTGCTCGATCTTGCCCTCCTCCAGTTGCTTGCGCAGCGCAATAAAACTTCGAGCGAACCGGCTCGGATTGGCTATGGCAAATTGTATCTGTTCCTCTTCGCCCAGCCGGACAAACTCGGCAGCTTCCTCGAAATCCCTCGCCGCCGGTGCCAGCTTCAAGACGTTGAATTTCTTCTTCATCGCCATCCGCACGAATTCATCGCAACTGTGAATCGGCGCGGCCACCAGCAGGCAATCGAGCTGATTCTGTATGATCAACTGCCTGTAATCATCGTAAGCGGCACATTGGTACTGACCGGCGATCTTCTCGGCGAGATTCGGGTCCTTGTCGGCCAGGGCCTGAATTTGCAGACTATCCACATTTTGAGCCGCTTCCAGCAGAAGCTGCCCGCCCTCATTGAGACCGAGTATGCCTGTCTTCAATTTGTTTTCACTCATCTTCGTAAATACCCCTAAATTTATCCGCCGCCACCGGACGTACGCAACGAAGTAATTTATGTGCATATTTTACACGGATTCCGAAAAAAAGAAACAATTAAAAAACCATTTATTATGCCCGTAAGAATGTTGCCTTTCGGCCAATCACCTGTACTATAGTTGACAATTCGAAAAGTAAAACAGCTATTTTTCAAGGGCCAGAAATGAATTTCAACAGACATCTATTATTAACAATTATCATTCTATTGATTTTGGATCCATTATTAAGCTGCCGTTCCTGTGCACAAGAGCTCGAAGCGATAGACATCGGTTCTGGCCGGGAGCTGTTCGTCAACCATTATCTGATCGAACATCTTGACGGGACACACCTGGTACTGCATCAACCGCGTGATGAAGGAGCTGTGCTCAGATTCGACGAACCATGGGAGGGACCTTTCTGCGGCTATTGCACTGTGATCAAAGACGGAGCCAAATACCGTTTTTATTACCGGGGATTGCCGGAAGCCGGCAGAGACGGCAGCGAACGGGAAGTCACCTGCTACGCCGAATCGACGGACGGCATCAACATCTTCAAGCCCAGGCTCAATCTTTTCTCCGTAAAAGGTTCGAAATCGAACAATGTAATCCTGGCCGACGCCGCCCCGGTCAACCACAATTTCAGCCCGTTCATGGACACCAGAGACGGCATCCCGGATGACCGGCGTTACAAAGCCCTGGGCGGAACGAAAAAAAGCGGCCTGATTGCATACATCTCCGCCGACGGTATCCACTGGAGAAAACTCCGGGAGCAGCCCGTCTTCACAAAAGGACTGTTCGATTCTCAGAATGTGGCCTTCTGGTCCGACAGTGAACAATGTTATTTATGTTACTTTCGAACCTGGACAGGCACAGGCTTTAGCGGTTTCCGCAGCGTCGGCCGAACGACATCTAAGGATTTTTTAGACTGGACCGAACCGGAGCAAATGGGTTTCGGCGATACCCCGCGCGAGCACATTTATACAAACCAGACACATCCCTATTTCCGGGCGCCTCATATCTACATATCGATTGCCGCCCGGTTTCTGCCCGGCAGGCAGATTCTCAGTGACGAGCAGGCAAAACAGGTGAATGTAAATCCCAACTATTTCAAAGACTGTTCCGACGCGGTCTTAATGACGTCACGGGGCGGCAATACCTACGACCGGACTTTTATGGAGGGTTTCATCCGGCCGGGCATCGGTCTGCAAAACTGGGTCTCCCGCTCTAATTATCCGGCCCTTAACGTTGTTCAAACCGGAGAAGCCGAAATGTCGCTCTATGTCCAGCATGATTATGCCCAGCCGACCGCACATTTACGCCGCTACTCGCTGCGGCTTGACGGATTCACCTCAATTTATGCACCATACCAGGGAGGCAGCATTACTACCAAACCATTCACTTTTACGGGCAAGAAGCTGCTACTGAACTTTGCCACTTCCGCTCCCGGATTTATAAAAGTAGAAATCCAGGATTCCGCCGGCAAACCCATCTCCGGCTACAGACTCGAAGACACAAAGGAGCTGATAGGAAATTATATCGAGCATCCCGCCGCATGGCGAAACCGAATCGATGTAAGCTCGCTTTCCGGCCGGCCGATACGACTCAAATTCGTTATGAAGGACGCCAATCTCTACTCGCTGCAATTCCAACCATAACAAATATATCAAACTGACTGTTCTTGAGTCGAATACTACAACATATCGTTCGATGATAATAACATAAAACAATCTGTCATTCCCGCGAAGTACGTGTTTAGCCAGGCTATAACATTCGCGTCCATCCCCAAAGCCTGCGGCTTTGAGGCTGCCACCCGTTTTCCATCAATTCTATTGGGTTGCAGCCTCATCCCGATTGTCGTTTATCGGGATGGGGATGGTTTTTCCCAGGCTAAACACGTACCCTGCGAAAGCAGGTGCAGGGATGACAGAGAGAACCGGCCGGTTTTAGTAAATATGAGTTTATTCTTTGCTGAAAATCGGGTCGGATGAGCTGTTATATTCAGCCTGCAATTCGTCGAGGTTTATATCGTTGACGCCGCCGCGGTGGATAATGAGGCGATAGCGTAAAACAAGCGGTTTTTCGCGTGAGAGCGGGACCGGATGACGGCCCGGATAAACCGGATTTTGCGCGCTGCCCTTTCTCCTCAGTATCCATCGCTGCGGATAGCCGGGCGAGGAACTGTGACATAATATCGCCAGGCCGCTCGTCTTGCCCTGCCCGCCGAGGTCGCCCGAGAAGTCCAGCCAGGGGCCGGCTTCGACGGACAGATTTGTCGGTTCCACGGGACCGTTGGTGCCGGTGAATGCAAGGCCGTCGGGCAAAGGTATCCGGGTCGTGAAGCCACCGTAGCCCTTGACGTCTTCCGAGCCGCCCAGACGCATGTTATCTTTCAATGCGAGCAGCTCAATCTGGAAATCGATCATGCGCATATTGCCTTCGGCACGATGTACCCGGATGGTTGTCGTCTCTTTGACGAACGGCTGTCGCCTGCCATCTGCATCAGTCAGAAGCGATGATTTCCAGTACACGCCAAGCTTCAGGCCGCGCGATTTCGAATCAATCGTCAAGATTTCAGTATCGTAGACATCCCAGAAAAAATCCTGTGCCGCCCAGTTATCACCGAGTTTCTTATCTCCGAGCCATAGCTGGTGCCATGCCCAGAATACGCCACGATGGTGCAGATGGTCGGCCGGGAAGTCCTCGGTCAGGATTTCGCCGTCAAGACCGTAGAGCGGATGAATATAATTGGCGCGTGTGTATTTTCCATCCATGGATTTGTGCTTACGCTGATAGAACAATACCTGATCTTCGCCCTCTGCGACACTGAATCCTTGCTCGGTCTCGGATATTCCGATTGGATTTTTCGCTGCTGCTCCGGCTTGATTCCCATTCATGCTGCAACCTGCGAGTGCTATAAGAATCGAAGCTGCCAACATTCTTAAAAAGCTATTCCTGTAATATCTCATCTCTTTGTCCTTTCCGAAAATAAGAAGATAACTATTCGGCCTTCGCGCAAAGAATTGTTATGAACCGATTATCCTGCAATGTCATGGCTATGGTGCCTGATGCTGCTTGCCGGGATAATGGTTATCGAGCCAGTCCAGGTCAACGTTCGGGGGATTGAATTGCTGTCCCTTGCCAAACCCCATCGAAGCAGCTTCTCCTCGGCTCATACAGTAAATGACCGTTCGGTTGTCATTCCATTTCTTGCGTTCGGCATGACCATCCATGAAGCTGAATGTGCATGCATTACTGTGAAATATTCCCAGAGGATCCCACATGCTGCCGGAGCCCGGCTCGTACGACCATCCTCCGTGATTGTGATTGCCCGCCGAGCCGTCGTATATCTCCTCGACGAAGAGCATCTTGGTAGCCTGGCTTGTGAAACCGGACAATTTCTTCGGATCTGTTGGTTCCGTCGCCCGCATATAATCCGTAAGAGAGTAGCTGCGATAAATCAGATATGCAAGATCCATCCCGAGGCTTGTTCCCCTTGTGACTCGATTGTCGCCGGGGCAATGATAGGCACCAACATCCTTAACGTATTTGTACAACTCGCCTTCCATCAACCCTTTGTACCGCTGCTGGCGTGTGACCGACACACCGGAACCACCCATGGAAACAATGGAGCCTGTCGAGTTTTCAAGAGGCGGCATGACCCACGACGGCACACCATTTATCGTACTGGACAACGCCCAGCCCCCGCATACGGTGTCATCATTATCGCCGGCGTACATTATGTAGGCAAGGGCAAGGGTTTTCTGGTTCGAGGAGCATGCGATCCCCCTCGCCTGCTCGCGAGCAACGTTGAGAGCCGGCATCAGGATAGCCATTAATACGGCGATTATCGCTATAACAACCAAAAGCTCGATGAGTGTGAAAGCATTTCGCTGTACCATGCTTTGCTCCCTTCAACTGCGGCAAATATACATAATATCTTATGATCGTTCACGCTCTTCTGCGCCCATTTACTAATCCACCGGATAGCTGATAAGACAATCATACCATTATACAATTTCCAGAGTTATATAATCAAGAAAAATCAGGGTAATGAATTCGTCGTGCGTCATGCGTGATGGGTAATGCTCCAGGCGATACACCACCTGTAGAAGACGCTTAAGGACAACGGATATTGTCCTTTCGTTCAGTTTTGGGGATATTGACAACGATCTCTTCGGCCCAACACTGGTAAAGCAAATTTCTTATCCGGCTTTTTATCAGTCGGTAATGCTTCGGATCTGTTTGTCTGTTTTGCTCATACAAGTCGTCTGCCTTGATTAGTGCGTTCTTGGTCCGTTCAAGATTCGCCATCCGCTCTTTGAATCCTGCGCCGGAAAGAATACCAAGATCGGGATCAAGAAACGTCTTGTGAACATGAATAGTCAACCGTGACATTTTATTAGGTATATCCACGACCATCCTCAATCGCCGCTCGGTGGGAGCCATTCTACCTTCCGTTGTTTTGCCGGGCATGAACAGCCAGCCGGCCCGCCGGTCACCCGCGACAAAAGCCAGACTGAGTGGTCGGACACTTGCCAACTGGCGTTTCGCTTCTTTGCGATCCTCAAATCCCAGCTTGGTCGTAACGCCCGCCGGGTACGCTGCACTGATTCCAAATTCGGACTTCGAATAGTCGCTTTCCGCCCAAACCAAGTACTCCGCCTTGCCCATTCGTTCGACATGAACAATACGGGGAAGAAGGTTCTTCTCCCCCAGCCATCTATGGCAAAAACCAACCAAATCATTTGGGTCTTCCTTCATTAGTCTTTTCTCGTCCGGAGGTTCTGTTATCGAAGAGTCTAAAGACAAAAATCCACAACCTAATTCTTCATTCATCAATGTGTACCACGTCTGTGGGTCCGGTTTTTGCACTATATACACTGTTTTGTTCCCGATGCTCAATGGCTTTTTAAAGACTTCTGCTGCCCTGTGGCACCAGTCATCCGCCTTGTAAGGATACAAATCAATATAAACCAGCGCCGCACCTGCTTTACCCCGAACCCAGGCGCTACAGTCGAGACTAATCTCTAACCGGCGGGAATTTGGATCGGTTATGGATATGCAGTCCAGATTGAGGTCCTCTAACTCAGATTCGATAAATTTCAATGCCGCCATTCGCAGCCCGACCAGTTCAATCTCACTGGGCAGGGGCGTTTGGCCAGGCACCTTACCATCAGCCTTTAGCAGCGGCTTAGAAAGCACTGCAGCATCAGATAGTCCTCGGCGCGAGATGTTTGGGTCACCTCCCAATTCTGTCCGGAAGTTTTTCAAAGCCGTTGAAAGCTGTTTCCTGGCATACTTAAGGTGTCCATTGTTATAGTCAGTCACCCGCGCAGCACCGACAGAAACTGTCCCGTATTCCAAAGCCTCTTTCTCGAGTTCACTGAAAGTATGCAGCAGTTGAGCTTTTTCGCTGCAACCGGTAAAACAAAACGCCATCGCCAAACAATATAGTACCCAAAGCCATGCCAAGCTTTTTCTCTGTGCAGAACTTACCGTCTTCATTTCCTAACCCCTTTCTTTTATGTCCATTGACACCAGGAATTGACTGACCGGAAATCTCGCAGTTCGGACCAAAACGCATTTTCCACAAAACTCCAACTTCCTGCTCCATTAAATTCTTAACTCGTATATGCCTGTTCGAAGCAGCCGTATCAATCTCGTGAAACGTATCTCGTGTATAGTTCCCGCTCTTGGATCTTTCACGCCTTCAGTGGTAGAAAATCTCACAAAAGAAGGGAAAAGACAAGAAAAAAAGTATAAAATAAAAAAAGATAAATCCAGCCCTTTTGGACTCCTTGCGGAGAATACAGGGGACTAAATAGTCGCTCATATTCGGCCTCACATGGATTCCTGTGAACGCAGAAAGCGGCGAGAGCAGGACTAATCCGCGTCGGGATAGGAGTTGGTGTACCATGTTTTAATGGCGGCCTCGACTTCGGGGCGGATTTTGGCCTTCATAAGAGCCAGCAGGGCCTGCTTGCGTTTCGGGTGCCGGCGGGCGTAGCCGACGGCGTACTTGCGAAAGATGCCAACCGCCTTTCTTTCGGAGTAATCTTTCAGGACCTGCTCGAAATGTTCGAGTATGACGAGCCGTTGTTCGTCCAGACCGGGAGGCGGGGGCACAGGGCGGTTCTCCCATACATATCGCAGATCGCGAAAGATCCAGGGATTGCCGACAGCGCCCCGGGCGACGATAAAGCCGTCGAGTCCGGTCTTTTTCATAAGATCCACCGTTGCTGCCGGATCGAAAATGTCGCCGCTGCCGATGATTGTCGCGTGGGGAAAGCGTTTTTTTACCGCGGCCGGGATGTCCCAGTTGGCTTTATAACGGTACCGCTCCGAGACAGTGCGTCCGTGGATAACGAGGGCGTTGACACCGTTTTCGATCGAGCGGGTCACGATTTGCCAGAAGTTATCCATGGACTCAGGTTTATGATTCATCCCGATACGGAGTTTCATCAGGACCGGGCATGCGACGGCATCACGAGCCGCCTTCAGGATATCGATAACAGTATCCGGGTCGTTAAGCAAGGCCCCGCCGCGACCCCGCCGTAAGACTTTGGGGGCCGGACAGGCAAAATTCAGATCAATAACATCGTATCCGGCGGCCACCAGATCACGGGCGGCCCCGGCTATTGTCGCAGGGATTCTGCCGACTATCTGGGCGCCCACGGGGTGTTCATCGGCCCGGGGGCGAAAGCAGGCCTTCCGCAGAACACGGGGATTGGCTGCGCTCTTGGCCAGCATCATATCGGCCATCGTAAAGGGGCAGCCGAACCGGCGGGCAAGAGAACGCATGGCGTAATCGCTGTAGCCGCTCAGCGATGCCTGAAAAAAAGGCACGTCCAGCGCCAGGCTGCCAAGTTTTAGACCGACAGCGTTATTCATATTCCCTTTTTTGCATGGTTATTTTCATTTGATGTAATTCCTTTAATCCGCAAACTACCCAATATTTCAATTGGCCCGGGTATTGTTACCTCCTATCCATCCGGCGTCAACCACCTTGCGTATTAAAACCAGGAACCGGGGGAGCGTTGAAACAGCATATTTTCGCTATCAAACAAGTAAGGAGGCTTGTACTTGTGCAATATTGCTATTACATTATTACGATAATATTGTATAATTATCCTTAGTTCGATTGATCAAAGCTATGTAAACGACAGGAGATAAATCGTATGGCAAAAGCAAGAGATGCCAGAAAAGACAAAAAGAAAGCGCCCCAGAGAACGGCGAAAGAGAAGAGACAGGCAAAGAGGGAAAAGAAGAACAGGTAATTCGTTGTCGGCCCGTCTGATTAACTCGTGATACATGACATATATTTATGCAGCAGCGAGCCCGCCGGCCCCGTTCCAAGTAGAAAACCTGTGACAGCCCTGAATAATTTCCTGCGATTGCCCCCCGTGACGCTCTGTATTGCGAATTATGTCCCCCGGTCTCGACTGATTTTCCATTATAAATATTTTTTTATTTTTCTTTAACCCCGACCGGCTTTTATGGTAGAATTGTACGAATTGAAGTATATTCTTACGTCTCTCAAGAATGTACTCCATTAAAAAACCGAGAGACAAAATAGATGGCTTTTGAAAAGCCAAAGGAGCACAGAAGTGAGTACAGGTACAGTAAAATGGTTTAACGGAAAAAAAGGCTTTGGTTTTATAACACCCGATGCAGGCGGCGAGGACTTATTCGTTCATCACTCGGAAATCAAGACGGAAGGCTACGCCACTCTTGATGAAGGCCAGAAGGTGGAATTCGAGATCGGCGAGGGCAAAAAAGGCCCTTGTGCGACCAACGTCATCCCTGGCTAATCCAAAGCAATAACCGGAAGACCAACGGGCTCCGCCCAAGTCGGAGCCCGTTTCGATTTGACATATAGCATGCCGTATAGATTCTTACCCCATGCAATTTTTTATTTTTTTTATTGAACTCCGGTTGGTTCTCGAAGTATAATAGCATTCAGTGAAGTATATTCTCACGTCTCTCAAGAATATTCTCCCTAAAAGTAAACAGAGAGACAAAATTTATGGCCTATTTAAGGCCAAAAGGAGCATTGTAGTGAGTACAGGTACAGTAAAATGGTTTAACGGAAGCAAAGGTTTTGGATTTATCACTCCCGACGACGCCGGCGAGGATTTATTCGTTCATCATTCGGAAGTCAAGATGAGCGGCTACGCCAGTCTTGACGAAGGCCAGAAGGTGGAGTTCGAGATCGGACAGGGCAAAAAAGGCCCATGTGCGACGAACGTCATCCCCGGCTAATCCGAAGCAAAGCACCGGAAAAACCAGCGGGCTCCACTAAAACCGGAGCCCGTTTTCAATTTTAATATTTAATCCTCGTATAACCGGCAGCAATCTCAAGTTTACCCGGATTGATTAAGAGGCAACTTTCGGAACTTTCGAGATGAGTACGGAACATATACGGAATTTCTCGATTATAGCACATATAGATCACGGCAAGAGCACCCTGGCGGATCGCATGCTCGAGTTGACCGGCACGATTTCCGACCGTCAAAAGGTCGATCAGTTTCTCGACGATATGGATCTCGAGCGCGAACGGGGCATAACCATCAAGGCCTCGGCTGTAACGATGAATTACCTCCACCAGGGCAAAACATATATGCTGAACCTGATCGACACTCCGGGACATGTCGATTTCCATTACGAGGTTTCACGGGCGCTGGCCGCCTGCGAGGGCGCACTGCTCGTGGTCGATGCGAGCCAGGGTGTCGAGGCACAGACCGTCGCCAATGCTTATCTGGCGACTGAAAACAACGTCGAACTTTTAAGTGTAATCAATAAGGTCGATTTGCCCGCGGCGGATCCCGACAGGGTAGCCGAAGAGGTCGATCATATTATCGGGATTCGTGCCAATGAGTCTTTCAAGATAAGCGCAAAGAGCGGATTGGGAATCAAAGAGCTTCTCGAGGCTATTGTGACATTCCTTCCTGCGCCTGCCGATAAAAGTAACCAGCCGACCGCGGCGTTAATTTTCGACAGCCACTGCGACCAGTACAAGGGCGTGATATGTTACGTCAGGGTCTTCGCCGGGTCTCTGAATACGAAGCAAAAAGTCAGCTTTATGCG
>DQCG01000288.1:0-285 GCA_003533825.1 Phycisphaerales bacterium | reverse complement strand
TATGTTATAGCAAATATTCGCGAGCTGGCCGACGTGACGATAGGCGACACAATCACCGATTACGCCGAACCGGCGGCAAAACCTCTGCCCGGCTATAAAAAACCGATGCAGATGGTATTTTCGGATTTTTATCCCGGCACGAATACCGACTATTCAAAACTGAGGGAAGCCTTTGATAAGCTTACCCTCAACGACGCAAGTTTCTCATTCAGTCCTCAGAATTCACCTGCGCTGGGATTCGGTTTCCGGTGCGGTTTTCTTGGCCTGCTGCACATGGAGATAATC
>DQCG01000311.1 GCA_003533825.1 Phycisphaerales bacterium | reverse complement strand
GCCATCTGATCATCTCCGGCAATCACGGCCGGAGCTACATTAACAACGGTCAGGATAAAGGTATCAGTGCCGGTTTCATCGGAGCTGTCTGTTACGGACACAGTGATGTTATAAGTGCCATTATCAATATAAGTATGATTCAGATCGAAGGTCGTTCCAATAAGGATAAGCGTCTGAACTCCAGAACCGTCCCCATAATCCACAGTCGCCGTCCAGCTATCGCCGACATTACCATCACTAAACGAACCGGAACCGCTGAAAGTTGAGCCTTCATCAATTGACTGGTCATCTCCGGCATCGACAACCGGCGGCACGTTTATCGTCTGCCCGATATTAACCTGGGCAGTGTCAATGCCAATCAGGCCGTCATTGTCGGTAACACGCAACGTTACAGTACCTGAATATTCCAAGCTCCATGTATATTCGGCTGTTGGGACCATACCGGATGTTTCATATATACCATCGCTATCCCAGTCCCATTCGTACAATACTATCACACCATCAGCGTCAGAAGACCCGCCGGCATCGAAGGAAAGTGGCACGTCCAGAAATCCCTCATACGGCCCGGCAGCTTCGGCCGTCGGCGATTCCAGGGCCTCTGTAATCAGCATAATATCGTCTATACTCACCACGCTGGAGAATGGAGCAAAACCAAGAAAGTCGAAATAAAGCGTTACAATGATATCTTCGGTTATACTCTGCAGATCAACTGCAACCACAATCGGACCGGTCGAGGAGAGAACATCGCCGGAATTAATAGCACCGGGCAAAGTAACATCCGGACTGAAGCTGGCCTGTCCATTATACTGGATGTTCAAAAGCGAATCCGTATGCGTTAATCCCACAGACACACCAAGCAAAGATATCTGAGTGTTTGCATTGAGCAAAGCCACTTCAAATGCATCCGACGGACCTTTATCACCCAAACCAAGATCCATTCCAATAATTGTAAACCGCAGCTCTTTGACATCCGCAGTAAGCATAAATGTCTGAGAAAATCGAGTCATTAATATAGAATCTTCACCGAGGATACCCAATCCATTGGAAACATTTGCCCCGCCGTATATATTCCAGCCAAAATCCACACCTGACGGATCGCTAAGGGAAAAGTCGCCGTTTTGTATTCCAATGAGCACATCCTCAGGCTCGAAATGCTGCGGCTGTGGAAGCTCCGGTAAAGGAATTTCCGGCGGGCTTTGAGGCGTACTCGGACCGCTTGGCGGTGTTGGGTCCGGACTTTCCTGAACTTGCAAGCTTGCAATCGTTGCGGGCATAGGGATCAAGATGGGCGGTACAACCACGTCGAAATTGGGTTTTACCGGATTGATGCCCGCGGCTACGGATTCGAAATCATCGATGCCGTCAAAGTTCGTATCCGGATTATCCGTAGAGCTGCCGATGGCGAACTCAATATCATCCGGCAAACCATCACCATCCGAATCCGGCTCAGAACTTGCGGCAAATAAAGGTTGCCTTACCGGTAATAGGCCGTTTACACCGACGGTACCGAAGCCGTGTCCAATAAGACCGCTCTCCGGATCGAAGATAAGCAGATGGTATGCTGCTCCGGGCGACAGGCGAACATTGAAATTGCCTTCAGAATCACTTATGAAACGGCGGACTATACCACCTGATTCTACGGCGACATAATCGTTGCCGTAGTCCACATCGCTTACATTTCCGACTCCGGTACCCATGACGAACATGGAATAAAGCGGATTCAGCGGATCATCCGATACGACCTGTATTTCACCACGATGAAGACCTATCGTGCTGAAAGAGTACGTCAGATCCAATGAAAACGACTCACCCGAATCGAGAACGAGTGGATTGCCAGACCCGAAACCGGCCGGTAAGCCACTGACCTCAAACTGCCCGGCTCCCTCGGCAACGTTTACGAGCCATATCGACAAAGGTCCGCCGCCCGTATTGCTGATTGTGACAAAGTCCACGGCCTGACCAGGCAGAGCGAACAGACTCAGTCCACCAACATTACTATTGGGTTGGCCGCTTGCATATTGAGGAGCAACGTCAACGTTAAGCCGTCCGAATTGAGTCAGGCCGACACCTTCAAGTTGTATCGTAAGCTGCGGCGAGTCCACAGCATCAGAATAAACGATTAACGAATCCGATAAACTTCCCGTCTGCTCCGGATCGAACAGGAGGGTGAAGATTATAGTCTGGCCGATATCAAGTACGAACTCCTCGGTTGGAATATCAGCAAGTGAAAAACCATTCCCCCCTCCTACCAACTCGATGCTGCTTACGGTCAAGGGCGCCCGTCCGTCATTAAACAATGTAATTTCCATCGAGAAGCTATCGCCGCCAATGCCGTCAGCCACGACAGTGCCAAAGTCCAGATGATCATCAGGGAATAACAGCGTCTCGCCAGCCACCAAGCTTGCATAAGGTTCTTGGGCTGTTTCCAGTATCCTTATATTAACTATAATGCCGTTTTTATCCTCAGGAAGCAGAAAGTTTTTGGCGGAATCCTTAATCGTATCACGAAATACAACATCTACTTCATCAGGTGCTATCCCTGCAGCAATCATCAGCGTTTGGAAATTCATCCACGCAAAGCTAATATCCGGGTCAAGCGGGCTACCTGACCGCATGATATCTTTCGGCGGAACGTCTTTAGTCGTACCAGCATCAGGACCCTTTTTTGGTGCATAATATGCTTCATCTAAACCAAACGTATGTCCCAATTCATGACTTACAGTGTTAGCACAATACGCACCAAAAGTTATGGCAGGATTAGCATAGGTCTCTGCATGTACGAAAAGACTAAACCAAACGTTAAGCTTTTTAGGTCCTGCTGTTCCCATAGTTGTCCAAAAGTTATGATATTCGGCGAAGCCATATGCAATGGCCGCAGGTGAAAGCGTTACGCTTTTGAGACAGGTCTCTAAAGGCCCTACGTACTGATCTACTTCTTCAGCAAGGCCGAAAGGTCCCGAATTTGTAGGCGTATAAGCCGGATCGCCTGGATCCGGCGGAGTGAACATATCCCAAACGCTGGTTACTTCCTGTGCTTCAACGGGTATATCATCATTGTTAGCTACGATTTGTATTGCCATGCCGTCCGGGCTGGTAGGGGAATAAACACCGGCGCGGTTCTCAAAACGATAGAAATCCTTCTGAACCCCTTGCAGAAGTAAGACGGCTTCAGTAGCAATTCTTTCCATAAATTCTTGAGTCGAAAACCAATCCGTCGGCAAAATGCCGGCAAAGTAGCTCTTAAACTGGTTAGACGCCTCACCGTTGTCACCGTTCTTGTCCTCGTCAAAATAATCGTCATTTTGCAGGAAAGCCGCCAATCCGCTCATAAAACCATCGATATCAACGCTGACAACAGATCTATCGACAGATGTGCCAACAAGCAAAACAGGGCCGGTATTCCGTAACGTACCATCTATCAGAAATCTGAGTTCCATGGCCTTTGAACCATTTTCAGTCGGATCAAACTTCCACACCATCGAGCCTTCACCGACAAACGGGCCATCGGGAAGAATGAACATATCGGTATCGTCCCATTGCGTGGTCCCTTTCTTTAAGGTTGTCCCCATATTCAGCGGGAGATGATACTCGACGGTCTTTTCCCGCACGAAGTTGTCGGGGCCGTCATTGAGCGTCTTCATAAACCGCGCATATCTCGTATACCCAGTGGGATCGGTAACCGATACGAAGCGGATAATACACATTGATTTTTCCAAAAGAACATCTTGTGCTCCCCGCTGAGCAAAGGCTTTTATTGTAATCACTGCTCCTAACAATTGGTCATAGTCGTAATTTTTCGCGATTATGTCCTTCATCGTCAAGGTGAGTTTCAACTGTTCCTGTGGAGCAAATACTATTTCTTGGGATGGATCGATAGCAACTTCATTTGTACCGTCGCTGAAGGTGATAAACTGCTTATATGGACCTTCGATTTCTATCAGAAATACAATATTACCGCCGGAACCGGCTCCTTCTGCTGTGTCGTTCTCCAGATTAAATGTGAAGCTGTCGCCGTTTTTGAAAAACAAATGGTCTCCAACGCCATCAACAACAGGTTTCAACTCAGTATCGACATCCTGTAATACGGCAATGCCCCAGGGCATACCAGCAAGCGATATGGGAGCCCGATTCGCATCATATACCTGGAATGTATTGGAATGGCCAAGGTAGTCGACATATGGAACGTCCATACGGTAATCAGCTTTAACATCTATGGCCGGATTAGCCTGCCAGGCGCCGTTTGTCAGGTTGTTTACCGGATGGAATTCAATCAAAGGAGTTCCTTCATGTTGCACAATTTTTCCGGTAGATGCTGCAATCTCGTCAAGTATGGCCTCGATACTGAAAACGAAGATGGAATCCGGTCTCTGATAAGTCACGTAGAGATTCCGGCCATCCGGAGAAACCGCCAGGCCGGCAGGCAGACCATAGGGGATCGGCCTTGTAAAGCCCACGACTTGGGCGCCGGCTTTAAATGGATCTTTGATAATAACGATATTGCCTCCGGCGGGGCAATCCGGCCGGTTTAGTTCCGACTTGAAACCTGTAACAAATGCATAAGTCGAATGACCGGCAAACGCGCCGCCAAGTTTATTACCCGGAAGAATGGCAATTTCCATGCCTTCATTATCAATCAGAATTTCACGTTCAACCTTCCCGATATCATTTTCCGAGGCGACAATAAGGCCGAAACCGCCCGCCATATCAGTATATGTAATCAGGTACGAATCGCCGCTGTCGGCGTTTATCCCCTTCGGCTTCTTGTGGTAGCCAAGATTGATTTCACCCAATTCCAATCCGATGTTCAAACCATCGGGATCTGCATCCTGGTCAACGTCTACAACGACGATTTTGCCGTCATAACTCGAGCCGTTCCATCCGACAAAGCTGTACGGCGCGGCTACATACAACCTCTTGCCGTCACTCGTTACATCAAGGCCCCGCAGCCCCGCCACAGGCAGGCTCAAATTGAATAAGGCGACACAGGTATTGTAGAAACCTTTATCCGCCGGGTTGACAGAGATTTGATATATTACACTCTGGATGACATCACTAACGTAAATATAATCACCCGCAGGATCAATTGTGAAAGAATCTGTATTCGCGCCTTCCGGCAGCATAATGTTGTCTATATGGCTCGTTTGCCAAATCGCATCGATTCGCTGCAGTGCCATGGTATCCACAACTGCAAGCGAATTTCTCAAGAGCACGTAAGCCCGGCTTCCATCCGGTGTAATCATGACGTCGAAAGCGTCTCCTGATGGACTAATGAGAGAATCTTCAAGCGGGATTTGAGCAACCGTATCGTATGTCTGGGCATTCATCACGACGAGTTCACCCGGCCATGCCGTCGCCGTAAATGCGTAATTAGCCGAGTAATTCAGGCTTACCTTATTGCTCCAGACATAGTATGTCTCCTCCCGCCTTTGACCATCGATATTTATAAACCTCGTCTGTGTTTTACGCACTTGAATAACACACAGGCCAAGCGCCACCTTTTGAGGCAAGGCGGCACTTATCGAGTCGCCGTCTATACTAAGGTCCGCACCCTCTACATATACAGCCCGGTCGCTGCCCTGCTCGAAAAACAGCAGTTTCAGGTCATTTCCCAACAGACGTTCTCCATCAACCGTTACTGTTGGCTGTATGCCGGTCCCGGTGTCCTCAAAAGAAAAATGTACTGACGTGATCAACGGCGCGCTGCCCGGGTGGTCGGCAGGAACCATGCTGTTATCGATAATGGCCGTAAATTCTGTAACAACATCCGGGTTAATATTCACATCTGTGGTCGTTATACTTGGAAGTATTTCCGGCGGAGTCAGCTCAATCATATTGATGGTCTGGAAACCAGCCAGCGCATGCATATAGCCATAGCCAAGCCCATTATAATAAGAACCGTACAGTATCGAAGAGCCGCCCATTAAGCTTAAGCCAACATCGTAAAGCATATCACTGAGTCCCCTTGGATGAGCACTTGATCCCGGGGGTCCAGTGGAGGCACCAAAGTACACGAAAAAGCCTCCCGACAGGGGCGAGAGCGGATGCATCAAAGATAATTCGAATTTTACCTGCCCGATCTCATCAGCAGGAGCAGAGGCGACCATGTAAGAACCGGATTCGAGAACACCCTGCATAAGTGTTGTTTGAGTCAAAGCCATGCCGTCGCTCACAATACCGCGGTCAACCTCGATCCAAATCGATAATTCATTACCGAGTCCGTCCTCTATAGTAGTCAATTGACAGAAGACTACCTCAGTACCGTCCACTACACCGGCACCAACCGGGATTGCCAATTGGGCCGGCACCCACAGAAGATCGTCGCCTATATTCAGATCAAAACCGGCAATAAGCTCGAACGGATATGGGACCGGCCAGGTCAAAGCAGCCGGATCGTGCAGAGTTATGCCGATCGTCGTATCCTCATGCACCCCGCCGGGGGCAATGGATATCACTGCACCGCTCGCACCTTCGACGACGCCTCCTTCGGAACCTACGATGCCCGGCGCGGCAATCGCCGGTGCAACCTTCACAGAAATGACTGCCTCTGCGGCGCCGTTTATGACTGTCACTTCTGTAGCACCTTCCGCTATAGCAGTGATAAGGCCGTCGGCGCTGGCGCTCGCCACGGCAGAATTACCAATAAAGTAAAGTGTACCGTCGGCGCCGGCTGAGATATCAATATCACCCGTCATAGTAACAAACAACTGCTGCTCACCGCCTGACGGCACAATACTCACCGACTGCGGAACAACATCGATTCCATCGGCGTAAATGAGCAGTTGATCCTGGTCGTTCGGCAGCCCGACAGCAACCGCCGTCGCCGCCAGGATGCCGTGACTGAATACCGTTATCGCGGAACTGCCGTTGGAAAGAGCCGTAACCTGGCCATAGCTGTTGACGGAAGCAACCAAAGGATTTGTCGATGCAAAAACAAGATAGGAAGCAGGCAGCGGAACATCCTGCTGGTCTGCGAAATCACCGACGACCGAAAGACACGTGCTCTGACCGGCTTCGAGACGCGGATTGCGGGATTCAAAATCAATATGCAACAGCGGCGATCCACTTACTTCCATAGTCATCACTTCGGCCGTACCGGCGGCATAACCATCGTCGGCTGTCAGTTCAAAGCCGGCAGTTCCCGTAAATCCGATATCCGGAACAAACCGAACAAACCGGCCGTCCGGGCTAAGTGTCGCCGTTCCGTTAGAGGAATTTGTGACACGGAAGTATATATTGTCATGCTCAGCATCCTGTGCAAGCTCAGACAACGGAATCATGATCTCCAGGTCTTCATGGGTCATGAAGATTTCCGGCGTTATCATCGGCGGCTGATTGGAAGTAAAATCATAATTGCCAAGGAGTATATGCAAGTCCGTTTGATTAATGATGCCATCGCGATTCGGGTCGGCTGTGATAACATAAGAAACATTTCCTGTAACGCTGCCGATTGCATTTGTCATTTGAATATAATCAATCCATCGACAAGGCCGTCCAGATTTACATCGCCGGCAATAAATAGTTCGAGATTGTACTGGCCCGATGTGATAGCATCAGCGCCTGCAATTTCTATAAGCTCAAGACCCGATTTTTCAATGGCATAAAGTGCAAATGCGCTCCCCAGCGCGGTCCACATCGATAATGGAGACAGGCCTGGTATCACCGGAACCGCAGGCTCAAAACCGCTGCCTGAAGAAGCACTTAAGGATATTCCAAGCAGAACGGTATTACTAAGCGTCGATGCTAACTCCGAATCACGAAGGATGAATGTGTAGCGATCGGTTAAGCCCGCCAAAAGACTTTCTTCGTATATTGCAGAGTTAAAATCGTTCACCGTTCCAAGATGGGCTTTTACCGGCAGCTCCTGCGGGGCAGGATCGTAATTAACGGCAGTTCCGCTTCCATCCGGCTCTATTGTGAGAGTTAACAGATGCATCTCTTCGGAAGTGTAAGCATAATAGCTCGATTGGCTCGTAACAAGGTTACGGACGGAAACAAGGTTCCCGTTATTGTCATACGTATACACGACACGGGTTCCATCAGGAGCTATGATTGAGCTTATACGTCCCTGCCCATCTTTTACAAATTGAATCATTTGCCCCGAAGGCCCGACTATGCCGGAGTCACTGTATACGAAATGCGTGCCGTCCGGAGCGATTTGTTCTTCAACGCCCCGGTCCGCATTGAGATGGTAGATTGTTCCATCCGGTGCGGTCAAAGTAAAGTCGTGGTCTCCGAATGCACCGCTCGCCGGATTATAAGGCCGGGCCGTCCTCAGGTCATACAATTTGCTGCCGGCGAGAATAAGAAGCGTATGTGCCGACTCAAGAGAATAAGTAACTCCCGGATCGGCCTGCCAGGCGGGAGTATAGTAGGTAATTCCCGCAAATTCATGCATTTGCGGGATAAATGTAAAACCGACCCTCTGGCCCTCGGGAACGGTCAGGTAAAGCCTCGTGCCGATACGATAAGGTTCATAGAGCGATGTTTCCCCGCCCAAAGCCGCAGAGACGTCGGTTTGGATATCAAAGTCACGATTGACCAGGCGCCAGCCGAAGCCGAACGTTCCGCTCCGGTCTTTTAGAAGCGAATTATAAATCCGAACAATGTTAATCATCTGGCCGTCAAGTAATACAGCCAGGTCAGTTTGAGAATGCAGGTATTGTGTCGGCTTTGCCAGGGTTGCAACTTCAACCATAAGCTCGGCCCGGCTTTCCCGGCCGGCTATGTCTTTCGCGGTCAATCGCAACCTGTAGAAGCCGTTGGAATATGCACCCGGATCAAATACGGCCAGAATACCATCTATAACAGGATTGTTGCCGTCGGCCATCACATCGAAATAACCGCTGTTAAGGTGCTCCAGCTCAAGAATCCAGCTATCGAGGTTCAGGTCATCAACCGTCCCAACCAAATCAGTAACTATCGTCAGCGTAGTACCGTCAAGACCCAATCCGAAACTGACAACCGGGGCGTCACTATCATCAGGATCACGCACTTTCAAAATCATATTCGCCGTACCAGTACGACCATCGGCATCGGCAGCCGTAGCCTCAACGAGAAATCGCCCCGGCTCGGCCGGGATGAATTCGGCTCTTCCCTGTGCATCAAGCGCCAGCGGATTACCATCGACCGTTATTGTTAAACTTGTAATTTCCGCCAGGCTGTCGGCAATCGGATGTATCAAAACAGACTGACCCGGAACAACCGGGAAGCTCGGCGTAAGCTCGATCGTCACTACGGGCCCCTCCGGATTCAGGGCGGCTCGTATGAGTGAGATGTCAGTGACAATTGATTGGCCGTCACTTACAGCAAATACAATCACATAATCGCCCGTCTGACCCGGTCCGGGCGTCCAGTCGAACTGTCCCGTCACAGAATCAAGAACCGCACCGTCAGGCAGGTCATAAGCCGAATAAGTCAGCGTCGTACCAAGGTCCGGATCGCTGCCGACTACGAAGAAACTCAACAACTGCCCCAAAGCAACCGCGTGATTCGAGGCTTCAATCGACGGCAGCCTGTTCACGTTGGCAATATTTATCGATATATCGAGACTGTAGTAGCTTTACAGAGCAAATGAAACTTAACACATGTGCCTATAATGACTTATACAAGACCTAATGAGCCAATCGCAACACTTGATCTACCTTTTTGGTAGATTCAAGCGCTAAATGCTGGTTTTGCCGCGATCTCGCTGCAAATGGTAATTGCCCTCCAGGCAATATACTCTGTAATCTTGCTATAGTCTC
>DQCG01000719.1 GCA_003533825.1 Phycisphaerales bacterium | reverse complement strand
TGCTGCCGGAGAGTCCGGTGAGCAATATCAACCAAGGAGGTTTGAAAATGCATAAGGTGAAGTTCGTTTCGGTGTTCGTGTTGCTGGCGCTGCTGTTGAGCGCCGGGTTGGGTGTGGTGATGGGACAGGAGCCACCGCCGCCAGTCGTCGACCAAACACTGCTGAATGATGTTGAAGAGACGTTGTCTGGTTACAGTCAGGCTCTTTCTACTGGTCAGATAACTCAACGAGGCCGTTACACTTCGGGGATGCGGGATCTGATCCAGGAAAGAAGAGCGTTCTACGAGGAGTTCTTCGAGGTTGCCTTGCATTCCACCTTGGAGAGCATCACGTCGGAGTTCCTTTTCGATCCTGGTAAGGTTTCCGTGCTTTCAGATGGCCAATTGTCTCTCCAGGTGACGGAGAAAGTGACCCTATATGGAAGATACAACACGTCCCCGGAAGAACCTCCCACGATCCAGGCAGCTCGTTGGGCCCTCGCGAGAACAGACAATGAAGCGGTAAAGCAAGAGTTGAAAGAGTACATCCAACGCGCAGCAGAGGATATAGCAGAATCCTCAGAGGAGGGCTTTGAAATAACTCTCACACCCCGCCACAGCCTGATTGTGGCCAAGTCTCGGAATGGAATCCAGATTGTGCAAGACTCTTTTACCAACCGAAGCAATGACGATCCTGGTACTGATAACGTGATTTGGACAGATGGGGAATATGTCCGAAATAAACCGGACTTTACAGAGTATCCAAATTACCGGATGTATACCAGGCCGGTCAATGAGATGGGCAAGGAAATGCTGGATTTCTACACCAAGATGTATGGCAAGCGGGGATGGGGGCCGTCACAGTACAATAGGGCGGCGGCCAAGAACTACATCAATAGCTGGGTTCAACCCGGACAGTGGCCCTGTGAAGCAGGGTCCGAAATACTTGAGACGAGCACAGCATGGAACACGAGCTATACCCAGTATAAGTGCGCAGACTGTACGAACTACGTATCACAGGCTCTGGGTGCTCTGGGTGCAGGAGGGCTGCCACCAGACGGAACCTGGTACAAAGACTCGTTCGCGTGGATAAACACACCTGGGTTATGGAATTGGCTTTGGGATAAGCACTACGGCTGGGGTATGTCCACGCCACACCCTGAAGAGTATGTGAGTGAAGGGGATCTTGGATTTACAAGTAGCCTGGGGCACGCGGTCATGTATACAAGCGTATACCCGCTCCGCTATAGTGCTCACTCCAACGATCGATTGAACCACCCGTGGGTTTCAACTCTTAGCACCTTTTTTGTGATAACGTACTGACTCCAGACTAACTTCCCACAATATATGCTTTAACGTGGCTCCTTGGCCACAAAGCGCCCGTGGCGGCTGGTTCGGCGTACAGCCGCCGCTTTGTGGGTGGGGGCTTTTGGGCCCAATCGTCGGACACAGAGTATCTTGGATGCCCAAACCTATCTCAATCGTCTGGAGTCATTACCCCCAAGTCGAAGGAGCAGAAAAAAATGGAACGTCAAGGAAAGTCTAGTCAAAGACCGCTTGCTGGATGGGCCTTCTGGTTCCTGTGGATAACGGCAACCACCATTAGCTGGATCATTGGCCGGATCATATCAGGTGAAATCTTGGGCGACGATAGCGTTATTATAGCAAGAGTATGGGACGCGGTCTGCCGAATTGGCCCATCCGCTATGGTTTGGAACTGGTTCTTGATTGCCCTGTCTGTTCTAATGGGGGTCATGGTCGGAGCTCTCTCCGGAACGATGCAATGGCTTCTGTTGCGTCGGCATATTCCCCAAGCCTACCGGTGGATACCGGCCAGTGTCGTAGGTCTAGCCGTGGGAACAGGTATAGGAGACGTTTTGACGTCGTTTGTTTGGAAGCAAGTCTATGAGATTTACTTCTTGACAGCCGCAGTTTCACTCGGAATCTCCCAGTGGCTTGTCTTGCGGAGGCATATTCCTCGAGCTGGCTGGTGGGTGCTGGCTCAGGTTATCAGTTTGCCCGTGGGTTATTTCTTTGGCGCTGCGGCCGGGCGCCGCATGTGGGTAGCTTTGAATGCAAGTCCTACTCCAGTGGTCGGGAGTGAGTTTGGAGGAGGTATAATACGCTTTGCCACGTTGGGAGCTGTGTCTGGGGCAATTACGGGAGGTGCGTTGGTTTGGTTGCTAATGCAACGTGTCACTTTCGAGCAGCAAGCATCATAAGGACAAGGATTCGCCGCCGACGCCCACTGCTCATCCAAAAGCCCACTGCGATGAGAGGTATCCTGTCGTGCTACGAGAGCCTATTGCACTCGGTAAAGAAAGCTCTTGGCTGGCCATGTACTGGGTGATGAGCATTGCATTGAATGACGCGGAGGAGGCATACCATGATTCAGAAAATGACAGTCATTTTGCCGACGTGCCTCGCCTTGGCTCTCGTGCCTCTGGCATTTGTGGGATGCCGGGCACAGAAAGCCGGGCAATATTTCGTTGATGAACATCCCATTATCATCGCCCATAAATCTGATGGCTCAATGCATTTTACGTGCCTGAACAGGGAGAAATGTATCCCGCCAATAGAAAGCTTTGGTTGGTTGAGCAGTTGTGGGATTGACGAGGAATCTAATCTCTATTGCCTCTTTGGTCTTGGTGATATCGTTTACGTAAACCTGGAGCAGCAGTCGGCGAGACACATTGCCATTGATCCCGACCCCAAATTTGAAGGCGCCCTGCATTTCTTGTATGCTTATGGGAAGATCGTCTTGGCTGATTTCGAGACTGTCGTCATCATAAGCAAGGATTCTTCCTACAAGATTGTTCAACCAGAGGAGGTCGGAGGTATTTCGATAGGCGGTCTTGTCCGAGGCAAAAAAGATCAGGTGATCACATTCAATCCATCGCCTGTGGAGAAAGATGGCAAAAGATTTGTAAAAGTCTTCATCATTGACCTGAACTCCGGCGATGTTGTAGAGAAACCCCTTCCGTGCCCTCCGTTCGTAGAAGCC
>DQCG01000072.1 GCA_003533825.1 Phycisphaerales bacterium | reverse complement strand
ATGAGCAAATAGCTGTCACAGCACCCTACTGGGTAAAATTAGAGCGCGATGTCGCGGGCAACTTCAGAGGCTACTATTCGGCCAACGGATCCGCGTGGCAGCAAATGTCGTGGAATCCGCGGAATATCTCGATGAGCTCGAATGTCTATATCGGCCTGGCAGTGACCAGCCATAACACCGATGCAATATGTGAGGCTAAATTCTCCAATGTCACAATCACCGGCACAGTTGGTCCGCAGTGGACCAGCCAGGATATCGGTATGCTCAGCAACGATGCCGAGCCTGTGTATATAGTGGTTTCCAACAGCACCGGCGCGCCGGCGGTTGTATACCACGATAATCCGTCTGCAACAACAATGGACACCTGGACCGAGTGGGTTATTCCGCTGTCGACTTTAGCCGATCAGGGCATCAATCTGACCAACGTTGACAGGATCGCAATTGGACTTGGTACTCAGGGCAACATGACGATCCCCGGCGGTTCCGGTAAGATGTATATTGACGATATCCGGCTGTATCAACCACGGTCGGAATAGAAAGCTCAGCAATAAGATATGAAATGGCAGATTTTTATGAGTATTATTCCGGGGCCTATACTTTCGATTTGGTATAGGTCCCGGATAAAACATGAATAATTACAGTAACAGTCTTTCCTTTTCGCTTTTCGATGTATGGTAAAGAAACGATTATATTAACGACATTTAAAGGAGGATTATTATGTCCAGGAATTTGGTTTGGCTATTTTCTATTGTTTTGTTGATATTGTTTTTGGCTGGTAACGCCTTAGCTGCTGAGGATCCTTCTCTGGTCATATACTATGACTTCGAGGGCTTCGGGAACGATTCTCAGGTTCTCGACAAATCCGGTTACAGCCATGATGCTGCTGTGGTCAAAGACGTCACTGGACTTGCGGGCGCCGGTGTAAGGAACTCAGAAGCCTGTAAAATTACCGGCGAAGGCAGCTATCTCGACCTGGATGGAATGAATTTCCCTGCCGAGGATATTCCAACGACTGCCTTTACGCTTGCTTACTGGGTAAAGCCCGAGGATACGGGCGGTACGCAGACAGTATTCAGTGCTTTGGCGGCACCGCATTCCTGGTGTCACGGAGGTTATATTCGCAACGACCAGTACCACGCCCATCTCGGTGACATCAATAACAACTACATTATCAATGCGTACGAAGGAACTGTCGAGTACGATGCCTGGCACCACATGGCACTTACCTGGGAATTAGTTCCCGGCGAGTATGGAGGCGGGGCTATGTATATCGATGGGGAATTGGTAGCGGAGTACGGCAACGACTTCGTGGAGGCTCCTCCGGGTGTGGAAGCAGCCGACAATTGGGGTGGAGGTACACGCATCGGACGGGATGTCGACGACAGTTGGCAGTTTAACGGTCTGCTGGATGATTTCTTTATGTTCAGGCGGGCACTTTCGCAGGATGAGGTCAGGAAACTTATGGAGGGGATGGGATCTCCGACTGCATATGGCCCCACGCCGCCAAATGGTTCGTTACTTCTCGATACCTGGGTGACTCTTGGCTGGTACGCGGGTGATAACGCTGTCACGCACGATGTGTATATGGGTGATAATTACGACGATGTGTTCAACAGCACCGGCGATACTTTCCGGGGCAACCAGAATCTGACATTTTATGTTGCCGGCTTTCCGGGATATGCCTATCCCGATGGTCTTGTACCGGGCACGACCTACTACTGGCGAATAGATGAAGTCAACCAGGCTGAACCGAACAGCCCGTGGAAGGGCGATATCTGGAGCTTTACCGTTCCGCCAAAGACTGCCTATAATCCCATCCCGTCGGATGGAGCAGAATTTGTCGATCCAAACGTGACCTTTAGCTGGACGCCGGGTTTCGGCGCCAAGCTTCATACCGTGTATGTTGGTGATGATTTTGACCAGGTAAACAATGCCGAAGGAGGGGCATCACAGGGGCCTGTGACCTATAGCCCCGGCACGCTCGAATCGGGCAAGGTCTATTACTGGCGCGTAGATGAGTTCGATGCGGCAGGTACTTATAAAGGCGATGTCTGGAGCTTTACGACTCCCGGCGCAGTGGCTTCTCCGGTGCCTGCCAGCGGAGCTGTGGATGTGAAGATGACGGCGACTCTTAGCTGGACTCCGGCCGAAAATGCGGTTTCACATGAAGTATATTTTGGTACGGATAAAGACGCCGTACGCAATGCCGATCAGAATTCGCCGGAATACAAAGGCGACAAAGCCCTGGGCGATGAGAATTACGATCCCGGAAAACTCGACTGGTACAGTACGTATTGTTGGCGTGTGGATGAAATCGATAGTCTCGGTAATACCTCGAAAGGGCCTCTCTGGAGCTTTACTACGGCCGACTTCATTTCGGTGGACGATTTTGAGGATTACGATGCGGGCGAGAACCAGATATGGTACGCATGGCTTGATGGGCTCGGCTTCGGCACACCTGATACGCCGCCTTACTCTCCCGGTAACGGTACAGGTTCGGCCGTGGGGGATGAGAACACACCTTCTTATTGTGAAGAAAGCATCGTCCATGGCGGCGGAAAATCCATGCCGGTGGCCTACAACAATAATAAGCAGGGCTATGCGTTTTATTCGGAAGTAGCCAAAACTTTGAGCTATCCGCGTAACTGGACCGAACAGGGAGTCGGTATATTGACACTTTGGTTGAAGGGCAGGACGGATAACAGTGCTGAACCATTGTATGTTGGGATAGCTAATAGCGGCGGCGAGCCTGCCGTAGTTATTCATGATGATCCTGCCGCGTCTCAGGTAGGCGTCTGGATGAAGTGGGAGATCCCGCTGTCGGCTTTTGCCGATCAGGGCATCGATTTGAGCGACGTTGATAAAATCGCTATCGGCGTTGGTACTCATGGCAATACGACGGTCCCCGGTGGTTCCGGCAGGATGTATATCGACGATATACGACTTTATCAGCCGAGTGAGATAGCTGAGTAGTATACCTCATCTATTTTGAGAGAGGAGGAATTTTGCGTAGTATAAGATTCCAGCCAAAAAATTTTCTCCTTTGGAGTAATGGTTCCTCTTTAACTCTCCGAAAAAGGAGGTGGTATGATGTAGTAAAATGTTCATATACCGTGCAAATAGAAAGAAGAAGACAATGATTATTATAGGTCGCTTTGGTGTGTAGCCTGAGCATTATTGTCTCAATCCTATTGTAAGGACGATTATTATGTGTAGAAAATTTGTATTTTTGGTATCTTTTGCCTTGATGCTGGGCCTGGTCGGTGACGTTTCTGCTGCGTTGCCTGCCGGATGGACCAGTCAGGATGTCGGTACCCCCGAACCCGGTAGCGCTTCCGATAGCGGCGGTACGTGGGCCGTTACCGGCAACGGCAACGACATCTGGGGCAGTTCAGACAATTTCCATTATGCGTACGTGCCGTTAATCGGTGACGGTGAGATAACCGCGCGAGTTGTCGACAATGGCACCGGCTCGAATTCATGGTCTAAGGGAGGCGTGATGATTCGCGAAACGCTGGATGGCCCTTCCAAACACGCAATAATGGCATTAACCGGCGGCGATGGCGGCGGCATATGCTTCCAGGGCCGTCCGAACACAGGCAGCGGTTCCGTCAGCTTCCATGGGGATGTCACGGCGTCACCGCCTTATTGGGTTAAGCTGGTTCGCGAAGGCGACATGATTACAGGTTACTCTTCGGCCGATGGAGTTGATTGGGTGCAATTCCCGGACGCATCGCCGGACGGCGCTATGTCGAACCCGATGGAACTCTCGATGCCCGAGCAGGTTTTCATCGGCCTGGCCGTATCATCGCATGCGGCAGGTGAATTACGCACCTGGACATTCGACAATGTGACAGTCGGGCTACCGGTTATTGCCTATATGCCAGATCCTGCTGACGGTGTTGAATATTCGGACACATGGGTGAGTTTGAGCTGGAGGGCCGGACATACGGCTGTATCACATGATGTGTACTTCGGCGAAAATGCCGCTGATGTAGAGGCCGGAACCGGAGACACGTTCCGGGGTAACCAGGAATCGGCGTATTATGTCGTGGGCTTCCCCGGATTTCCTTATCCGGACGGTCTTGTTCCCGGAACGACTTACTACTGGCGAATCGATGAGGTTGAAGCCGACGGTACTACGAAACATACAGGTTATATCTGGAGCTTTACTATTCCACCCAAGACGGCCTATGATCCGGTCCCGGCTAAAGGTGCCGAGTCAGTCGACCTGAATGTAGCCCTGAGTTGGACGGGAGGTTTTGGTGCAAAGTTGCATTATATAGTCTTCGGTGAAGATTTTAACCAGGTGAACGACGCTGCCATGGGCGTTCCTAACGGAACTACGACTTACAGCCCCGGCCCGCTAAAACTGGCCAAGACTTACTACTGGCGTGTCGATGAGTTCAATGGCGCAGAAACGCTTAAAGGCGATGTCTGGAGCTTTACTACTCTGGGTGCGGTCAGCGGCGCAAATCCGGCTAATGGCGTCGTGGATGTCAAGCCGTCGGTGGTTCTGAGTTGGGTTGCGGGAGCCGTCGCCGCTTCGCATGAGGTGTACTTCGGTACCGATGCGGATGCCGTGGCCAATGCCACGACTGCCTCGCCCGAATATAAGGGGCCGAAAGCCCTCGGTGAAGAGAGCTATGATCCCGGTAAGCTAATGTTGAATACTGAGTACTACTGGCGGATAGATGAGGTCAACGGCGCCAGTGCCGATAGTCCATGGGCAGGCAACGT
>DQCG01000594.1 GCA_003533825.1 Phycisphaerales bacterium | reverse complement strand
ATCGGCAAGAACGGCTACAGTAACGTGGGAATGGTAGTAGGCGGAACCGCGCCGGATGTCACCAGCGCTTTGCGGCAAAAATACGACGACGTCTGGTTTCTCGTACCGGGCTATGGCTCCCAGGGCGCCTCGGCCGCCGATTGTGTGCGATTCTGCAAACCCGACGGAACCGGAGCGTTGATTAATGCCTCACGCTCGATTATTTATGCCTATGAAAAGCCGAAATACAAAGACCAGTTCGGCGACGACTGGAAAAGATGTATCGAGCAGGCCGTCATCGACGCAAAAGTCGACCTGGCAACCGCAATGCAGACAAAGCTCTGAGGCGAACACGGAACACGTCACAGGAATGTCAGGCAGTACGAATTCAAATCCGGTCGGTCAAATGTTCGACCGTATAGCTCCGGCCTATGATATTCTCAATCACCTGCTCTCATTCGGGCGGGATTTTTCCTGGCGCTGCAGGCTCGCCGACGCCATCGTTAAAAACGAAAAACTGCGAGTCCTCGACCTGGCGACCGGTACGGGCGATATATTGATTACGCTGCTCGACAGGAATCCGAACATAGCCGAGGCGGTCGGCCTGGATATATCGGAAAACATGCTGGCTATATGCCGCAGGAAAATCGTCCGCCGCAAGCTCGCCGACCGCGTCAGCCTGGTTCGCGCCGATGCAAGCACCTGCGGCCTGGCCGGCGAGTCCTTCGATGTCGTCACGATGGGCTTCGGAATCAGAAACACTCCCGACGCTTTCAAAACTCTAACGGAAATCCGCCGTCTCCTGAAACCGGGCGGCACGGCGTTGATTCTGGAATTTTCCATGCCGGCCAGCCGAATCCTCAGAAGCTTTTACCTGTCCTACCTGCGCTTTTTCGTGCCGCTGCTCGGACGCCTGCTCTCCGGCAACAATCACGCCTACCGCTACCTCGATAAAAGCATCGAAAATTTCCACCGCGCCGACGATTTCCGCCGCCTGATGCAGAAGGCCGGTTTTTCAGACGTCAGTGCAACACCGCTGACATTCAGCGTCGCCTGCCTCTACCAGGGCACCAGGCCGGACGAATCCAATGACTAAACATGTATTTTCCTTGCTGTTTTCGAACAGGATATCTATATTGTTTTTGTAGAGCAATATTATTGAGGGAAATAGTATGGTCAGTTTGATCGAGAAAAACCGTAATGCCCTGAAAGAGCTATGTGTGAAGTTTCGAGTTCGGTGTCTTGAAGTCTTTGGCTCGGCTTCAACCGGCAGGAATTTCGACGCCGAGAAGAGCGATTTGGATTTTCTGGTTGAGTTTCTTACGTTACAGCCGGGCGAATACGCCGATGCTTATTTCGGTTTGCTTGACGCCTTGGAAACACTTTTTCGCAGGCATATTGATCTGGTCATGCCACAAGCCGTCAATAATCCCTATTTTCTTGAATCCATTAATAAAAACCGGGAGGTGCTTTATGCAGCTTGAGTCAAAGAAACTGCTGGAAGACGTCCGGCTGGCTTGCGAACGCATCCTGGAATTTACCAAAGACAAGGCACTGAGCGATTATACTTGTAATGACCTTTTACGCAGCGGCGTTGAAAGGCAGTTTGAGATTATTGGTGAGGCTTTGAATCGGTTGGCTAAGGTCGAACCTAACGTTGTAGATCAAATCAGCCATCACAAACGCGTTATCTCTTTCCGCAATATTTTGATCCACGGTTATGATATCGTCGAAAACTCCGTTGTCTGGGATGTGATAACAAATGATTTGCCTGAATTGTACGAGCAAATCAAAACTATGCTTAGCAGGAGAGATTAGCACCAAATATCGGGAATGCAAATCCTGTTCTTCTGCACTCGCACACGGCCAACTCAACCGCAGTGAGTGTGAGGAGCCATAGAATGTTTTATGCAAAATCATGAATAAAGAGTTTTTTGTCGGTAAGACTGTTTTGGTAATGGGCCTGGGCCGCTTTGGCGGCGGAGTAGATGTCGTCAGGTTTGCCCACGACACCGGTGCGAAAGTAATCGTAACGGATTTAGCATCGGCCGAGCAGCTAAGTGATTCGATAAACCAGCTCCGGAGCCTTGACGGCATCGAATTTCATCTCGGCTCGCACGACCCGACGGATTTCAAGCAAGCGGACGTCATAGTCGCCAATCCTGCCGTGCCCGGCGACAATAAATTTCTCCAAATCGCCCGCCGGGCAAACAGATTCGTCACGTCCCAGATAGGCATCTTCTTCGAGCTGTGCCCTGCAAGGACAATCGGTATAACCGGCGCCAACGGCAAAAGCACAACTACAGCCCTGACCGCCCACCTGCTGAAAAATATGAGGTCTCAGACCATCTGGCTAAGTGGTAACATCGGCAACCAACCGTTGTTAACCATTATAGATCAAATCAATCCCAACGATTTGGTCGTATTGGAGCTGTCGAGCTTCCAGCTCGAACAACTGGCGGAAATTCAAAAGGCACCAGACATCGCGCTGCTGACAAATCTGACACCGAACCATCTCGACCGCCACGGGACATTCGCCAATTATTGTGCCGCGAAAGAGAACATCTTCAGGTTTCAGCAGTTGGATGAAGAATCTCCCGCCGTTTCAATTTTCAACGCCGAGGACGAAATGGGCGCCGAATGGTACGAAAAATATCACAAAGACGCCGGCAGAACCTGTGTGCAGTTCTCGGCAGACGACGTAAGCGCAGAACTTCGGAGCGTATATTCCTTGCCCGGCCGGGCCAATCTATCGAACCTCGCCGCCGCCATGACCATTGCCAAATATTTTGGTGCAGAAGAAGACAGGATCAAATATTGCCTGCCCGAGTTCAAGGCGTTGCCGCATCGGCTCGAATTCGTACAGGAGATAAATGGCGTCCGCTGGTACAACGACTCGATAGCCACAACGCCGCAGAGCGCAATCGCCGCCCTTGAAGCATTCGACGAGCCGGTCATAATCATCGCCGGCGGCTACGACAAGAAGCTGCCTTTCGACGAACTGGGCGCGAAGATTACCAAGAAGGCCAAAGCTGCCGTCCTGATCGGCCAGACCGCCGAAAAAATCGCCTATGCAATAAAAGACACAAAAATCGAACACACCGAATCGCTCGCTCACGCTGTCCAAGCAGCGAATAGTCTCGCCGAATCCGGCGACGTTGCCCTCTTGAGTCCGGCATGTGCAAGCTACGACATGTTCGACAATTTCCAGCAACGCGGCCAGGAGTTTGTGAAACTTGTGCGAGACATCAGTCGCTTAAACAGTCAATAGGGAAGCCGAGCCAAACCAACCCCAACTATTGATCTCATTAGCAGGTCGCTATTTGTTGAACGTATTGCGAATCTTCTCGGCTAATTGTAGTACATTCTTGTAGATTATGGATTCCGGCGCTTTCCCGTCGTCGCTAAGTTCAGCCATCGCGCCACGAACCCAGATATCAAATTCCTGCTCAGAATTGATAGTCAGCTCATGATCTTGCCCAAGAGAATGGGGCCGACCATCAAAAAAAGGCCTGGGTCCAAAATTATATTTTGAGATTACTTCGTAACCGGCAAACGTATTACGTTCCGGCGTATTTTCGTCCGACACATAAATGCCCCACTCGTAGAATTTTCCTTTTTTCCGGGTGAAAGTTAAGTGTCGGCCTGCGAGGATTATACCTTTTGCCGCTGGCCATGGTCTCAAACCAACAACCTTTGCGGGCAGATTGGGTAACGGCCCTCCCGGTTCCAGATCTGTAAAAAGATGAGCTTGCGATTCTTCGGGCTTGTTGTTGGCATGCCAGCCGTAGATAACACTGCCGTCTTTGAGCGTAAAACCAATGCAACTATGGAACTTGGCGGGTCCACCGTCGCTAAGTTCTCGTTCGACGACCGTTTCTTTTGTGTTCATCTGTTTATGGCCTGCCGGAGGATCTGTGTTAAAGCAGTTCGCAGGCGGCACTACATTGTACTCAATCGTGTCAGCGTCACTGAGGGCCACCCATCGTATAGAATTCTCTCCAGCGTCTATCCAGGTGAATATACGGACTATTTCGCCCGTTTTCGGTGACAACCATATCCTCTTCTTAATTGGAAAAGGGCCTGCAGAAGTTATTACACCCTCCCATATATCGACTGTTTTGTTCTTAATCTGTTCTCGTCCTACTTTGGTAAATCCTTTCACTTGATCGAGATTGGCCATATATGCCGGAAAGGGTTTCATTGTGCGAATACGAAGGCGCTGTTCAAAAGCGCTGAGTTTTATGAACATGACCAATGGAGTAGCTGAGTTGCTATCTGAATGCCTGTAGCCGGTTTCCATTATGTATTGGCCATCTGAAACATGCAGCCGATATCTTGGCGTTTCGGTCGTATAGACTGGGGGCCAACCCTGACTATCAGGAAGCCAATATTTGAAGCGACCGCTTTTTTTTTCATACCAGATTGCAAATGGAAACTTCTGTAATTGGGTATCGTCGCCTGTGTGAAGAAAGTCCCAGCCTTTGATGTGAACTATCTCAGCATTCTTCCACAGCTCCAGAGCTTCAGTAATTCCATAAGCAGGGGAACCATCGCCAAGCCAGTGTAAGCCGATCATTGTCCCGGCTATCATCACGGCTGCGGCGGCGAGTTTTGTTATTCTGCTTTTTAGGATTGTTCTCCATATTCTTTGCTGCTTTGTTGGCTGTCCGCTCGTTTGCTCGGTCAACCTCTCTCTTGCTCGGTCCAGATCACGGGCTGTGATCTCGGAAGCAGCCTCAAACTCTGAAATGGCTTCAAAACGACGTCTAATCTCTTTCTCATCAATTTCCGACATGAATCACCTCATCGGGACACCACATTTGGAGCGTTTGACAGAATGACTGTTCGTCACCCCGAGCGCAGTCGAGGGGTCTATTGGAATAGTTTTCTATCAGATTTCTCGACTCCGCTTCGCTACGCTCGAAACGACCGTTGTTGCATCTAGTCATTTTGTGAGATACCTTCTATCTATTCCTACTGTTTCGCTTCATTTGCCAGCATTTCTCTAAGCTGAGCCATGGCCTTGGAACATACCGATCGTACATGTTGCGGCTTCTTGCCGAGCCGTCGCCCAATTTCCCCGTATGACGCCTGCTCGATATATCGCATCACAACTACATCCCGGGCCAGATCAGACAATCTGGAAGTAGCGTCGAGCACTTGCTCCAACTCTTCGGCCCGGATCATTTTCGCCGCTGCCGACGGACCGTCTGCTGTCGGGCGGTTCTCATCTAACAGCGGGCACGTTGTCTTTCGCCCCCTGCGCCACTCGAACGCAAGGTTGACAGCTGCACGGTACGCATAAGCAGAGGGATCCTGTGCTTCGTCAAAGCCATTGGAACTTAACAGCCTTGTCAGAAGTTCCTGGAGCAGATCACCTACTGCGTCTTCGCGGCGAGTGAGACGCGCCAGGAGCCGATGGAGACGTGGCCCCGAGGTGTCAAGCAATTGCAGGATCTTTCGTTGCCGCTCTATCAAAAGCTATCCTCGATACCGACTTTCGTAGCTACTTTGCCATGGCTTTCATGATTATAGATGAAACAAGCACATCCCGCGCACCTCATTTTCCGTGGAAATCCCTCCGCTCCATGACAAAAAAAGCCGAGCCAAAGCAGACCCGGCCTCTGATTCTGAGCTTTCGCCAAGTCTATTGGCCAGGAAATCTGTCTGCGTTGAATATGTATTCTGGGAATTCCGGGTCCGTTCGTATGTAAATCTTCTTAACAGTACGGAGCTTCAATTCCGCTTCCTCGTAGTCCTTGCGGATTCCGCTTTGCTTTTCCACAATAACCTTAGGATACCAATGTCCGTTGGGAGCTTGAATGACCTCAGTGGTGTCCTGCACAGTAATCGACCCGTTTCTGATCTTATCTGGCTCGACCCCGTCAAGGTAGTTCTTGTCTTCCTGCCACTCGGCGCCCGGCCGCCATTCTGTTATCTTACGACGGCATATGTAATCTTTCTGCGGGTCCAGGTAAGATACGAATCTACCGGGTGGCGAGACAATTCCTGAATGCAAAGATCCCTGTTGCAGACGTTCGATGCAAATGAGATTGTTCTCTTTGGCGTATTCGTCCTTAATGATACGACCGGCCTCGCCGATGAATGGCCAGCCAAGACATTGAAGATAATCTTCGGGCATGAGCTTTTTGGTGGCTTTTCTGAGTTCGCCCCAGCTTCCTTCTTTGTCTCTCTTGGTGGAGAGATAACGTTCACCGTCGAACAGGCGAACGGAAATATGTCCTCTCTCATCATAGTGGGCATTGGCCCATGCCAGCAGAGATTCGAGAGAATCGCCAAGCTGTTCTTTGCGTTTGGGCCAGCGTTCAAGTGGCCGCTCGCCTACATCAAGAACAAAATGACGCTCAAGTCGGTGGTTCTGGCCCGACTTGTAATCAACGTCAACCATAGTTATGACGTCACCTAACGAACGCGTCATGTGCGTTATGACAGCCACGTATTCTCTGGTTGCATCAGCCCGCTTCTGCCGATAACTGTCCCACATCGTCTGATAGTCTTCTTTTGGCAAATTGCTGACAATCGCAGCGTCCTCCGGGACACCCAAAGCATAAATATCAGTCGGGCCGGTCCGCGGATAAGAATAGGCTGTTTCATACTCTCCAATGATGTTGCCTTCTGAATCTGTCACTAATGCCTTCGTGCAAAGCAAAAGTCTGGAATCAGGTTGAATGTACAAGGACAGTTTTCCAACGAAACTTTCATTGTCTTGAGTGACGGACAATGATATTTCCTGAAGCTGCGCTTGCTGCCCGTTGTATTCGATTTCTCTCGTGGTAATCTCTGCGCCTCGCTCTTTCACTCCTTTGAGCATGTCAGCAAGAAATGAATTCGCAGACAGCAATTCGAAAGGGAAAGCATCGTCTGGAGCGAAAGGGTCGTAAACGTAATCCACCGTGATACTTCGATTTTCGGGAGAGTACCTGTAATACTTGTGCTCTTTCATGTTCTCGATGGCTACTCTGCCGTCAGGCCGTTTGAAAGCGTGAATCTGTGCTTCAAAACCAATCCATTGTTCGCCGGACTGATTCTTGCCCTTTACCTGCCCTTGGCTCACCGCGTGCATCCACGGCACGCTTGTCATGGCCTCGGAGATTTCGGCAAAGCCGATTGTCGTTAGACCGACGCAACCGCCGAAGTAGCTTTTATAGACCAATACCACCACTACTACAGTTGCGGCAGTCGCCAGCTTCATTTTGCTCTTCATGATTTTGCTCCATATCGAGATGGTTATAGTTGCTTTTCGAGATGCCCTAATGCTATCCGCTGAGTGAGTGAGGAATTCGGCTGTTGATCGGGCTTTTAACTCATCCAGGAACTCCCTGTCCGGTGCAGCAGCCCGTCGGTCGACTGCGGACAGCAACGACGACATTCGTTTGTCTGTTTCTTTCTCATTTGGCGTCTTCATAGCGACACCTCCTGCGCACCTGGCGCTGAACTTATTGTTTTCTTCAAAGCCTTCCGGAAGGCTTTCCTTGCCCGGGCCAGCTTCGAGCGAACTGCTGTTTCTGAGCAATCCATCTGTTCGGCGATTTTTTCGGATAGCTGGTTATCAACATATTTGGCCAGCAGGAGCGTCTGATAATCTGGCGGCAATTCGCTCAAGGCCGATCTTACGAGCATAGCCAATTCCTGCGATTCGAGAATATCCGGCGGCATATCCGCTTTGGCATCGATCCAATCGAATTTCCCGCCGTCCAGCGAGGTCCACCATT
>DQCG01000029.1 GCA_003533825.1 Phycisphaerales bacterium | reverse complement strand
GAAGATGCCCTTCAGGCCGGTGCCGAGGGTATATCAATCGGCAGAAATGCGTTCCAGCACAAGAATCCATCCAAAATGGTCCAGGCTCTGAGCAAGATGGTCCACCAGGGAGCAAGTGTTGACGAGGCGGTCAGAATACTTCAGGACTAATAACTTTCTCGATTGTCGGTACGCTCGGTATGGTTTGTGTGCGTGAATGTGACAGCCCGCACACTCGGTATGCCGCCGTACCTGGAAATAAACTAATCAACCGAATCCAGGAGGAACAATACCATGTATCGTAATCGAACAATTGTTTTAATACTCATCGTAGTTATAGTTGCAATATGGCTTTTCGGTTCTACAGAAGTAACGATGGCCCAAGCGCCAACGAAGCTTGTCCATGCCAAAAACGGCTCCGGCATTGTCGGCTATAAGGACACGCCGATCCTGCCCTGGTGCGGCTACCACGTGCACGATCCGGACCGCCCTGCACCGCCTAAAGTCACGCCGGGAGTGCTCGGTATCGACGAAAAGGCCGGCACCGCTCCGTCTAATTCCGTGGTGCTTTTTGACGGGACGAATCTTAAACAATGGGAATCTTCCGACTGGAAAATCGAAAATGGCGAGCTGATTGCCGTATCCGGTAACCTTACCACGAATCAGGCGTTCGGCAACTGTCAACTGCATCTGGAGTGGCAGGCCCCCAGCCCGCCGCAGGGACACATGTTCGACCGCGGCAATAACGGCGTTATGCTCATGGGACTTTTCGAGATTCAGGTTTTCGACTCATGTACGGAGAAGCTTTATCCGGACGGCCAGGCCGCCTCGGTTTACGGCCAAACCCCGCCGATGGTAAACGCCTGCCGAAAGCCCGGCCGGTGGCAGACGTTCGACATCATTTTCTTCGCCCCGGTATTCAAAGACGGCAAGCTCGAAAAACCGGCTTATGTCACCGTTTTGCACAACGGCATGCTCGTCCACCACAACCAGAAAATTTACGGCCCGACCGGCCACCGGATTTTGCCGAGTTATGATAAGCCCATTTCCGAAAAACTGCCGCTGAGCCTTTCGGCCCACAATAATCCCGTGCGATTTCGAAACATCTGGATACATCCACTCTGACCGGAGGTTTTGTTTGAAAGAGCGTTTAGACAACAGAAACGCTATATCCCGCATTCCTTTATCTCTTGGTTTTTACCAGACGAATCGAGGCTAAAATCGGATTTTACATATTACCTTGACTTGCATATAATGTGCCGATAAAGGATTATACATGGACCAAAAGGGTAATCAGTTCAGCACGTTTGCAGGGGTCTTCACGCCTTCGATACTTACGATTCTTGGCGTGATTATGTTCCTTCGCGCGGGGTACGTGGTTGGCCAGGCCGGTATTGTTAATACGATTCTAATTCTTTGTGCCGCCGAAGCGATCAGCCTGCTGACCGCAATTTCGATGAGTGCCATCGCTACCAACACCCCGGTCGCCGGGGGCGGGGCCTATTTTCTTATCTCGCGAGCGTTAGGGCCGCAATTCGGCGGAGCCATCGGCCTGGCTTTATTCCTGGCCCAGGCCCTGTCGGTGCCCTTCTATATTCTGGGCTTCACAAATTCGCTCTTGGCCAGTTTTCCGAGTCTCAGCGAGTGGTTTGTCCCGATATCTCTTGGCACGGCGGCAATTCTCTTTACCGTCAACATTATCAGCTCCGGACTTGCCATTCGTGTTCAGTACATCGTGATGACTTTGCTGGCTTTGGCCATCGTCTCCTTTCTGGGCGGTGCCTTGCTTCTCTTTGATCCGGCGCTGCTCCAGGCAAATCTGGGCTCATCCTATACGAAGCCGACGATTAGTTACTGGACGGTCTTTGCGATCTACTTCCCGGCGGTAACCGGGATTCTGGCCGGCATCAACATGTCGGGCGATTTGAAGGATCCTGCCCGCTCGCTCGTACGCGGCACGATGGCCGCCATCGGAGTGGGCTTTGTCATCTATCTTCTCGAAATTCTTTTGTGCGGCGGTTCGCAGCAGCGGGGTGATCTGGTTGCCCAGCCGTTTGAGATGCTCGTAAAGAATGCCTTATGGGGCACGGGTTTTTTGGTCATGGGCGGTGTCTTTGCTGCAACGATATCGAGCGCTGTCGGGTCTTTCCTCGGCGCGCCTCGTGTGCTGCAGGCCCTGGCTCGCGACCGGATTTTTCCGATTCTCGGCATATTCGGCCGCGGTTCGAAGGAAAAAGACGAGCCCCGGTTCGGACTTGTTCTGACATTGGGCCTGACCTTTGGCGTCATCCTGCTGCTGGGCGGCGGCGACTCGATGGCTGCTTTCGATATGATTGCGGCTATTGTCACTATGTTCTTTTTGTGTACCTACGGCATGATAAATTTAGCTGCTTTTGTCGAATCTTTCAGCGCGAATCCGTCTTTTCGGCCGCGTTTCCGGTTCTACCATTGGACCACTTCGATTCTCGGCTTTGTTGCCTGCTTCGTAGTGATGCTTCTGATTGATGCGCTGGCGGCTATAGTGGCGATCCTCGTTATTGCCGGGATATATGTGTACCTGAGCCGCAGGGTATTTCGTTCGGCCTTCGGAGATGCCCGCCTTGGATTTCAGTATGCGTTAGTAGTCCGCGCGCTGCAAAAACTGCGACAGATGACGCCGCATGCAAAGAACTGGCGTCCGACTTTCCTCGTTTTGGCCGGCAACACGCAAACACATATGACACTGATCAAGTATGCGGTCTGGATGGAAGGCGGGCGTGGTCTGGTTACGGCGGCTCAGGTCATATCGGGCGATCTTGAGACTTTCGCCGCTCGCGTCGAGAGCCTGCGTACGGCAATGGATACGTTTCTACGTAACAATAGGTTGGCCGTCTTCCCGGAAGTAGTTTTTGCCGAGAACGTGGATGAGGGCATTCGCACACTGGTGCAGGCACATTCAATCGGCCCTCTTAAGCCCAACACGGTTTTGTTCGGCTGGCCCCGCAGCACCGAGCGTGCGGAAATGATGTTTCGTCACATATCGAGCATCGCTGCGATGGGTAAGAGCGTGGTGGTCGTAGCCGACAAGGGACTGCCCACGGAGCATAGACGACGGCATCGCATTGATATTTGGTGGAGAGGTCAGCAGAACGGGTCGCTCATGGCTACGCTTGCGTATTTGCTGGCCCAGAACTGGGAATGGCGCAACAGTTATATAAGAATTCTTCGTGTGATTGGGGATGCCGCCGGCCGGGAATCATCGCGTCAGGCCATCAGGAAGCTCGTCGAAGCCGCGCGCATCCGTGCCGTAACACGTTTGATTGTATCGACCGAACCGTTCAGCGATGTTTTTCAAAGCCATTCTGCGAAAGCGGATGTGATTTTCCTGGGCTTTAAGCCTTCAAAGGAAGAAACCCCCGGACACTTATACGGCCGTTTGTCCGATCTACTTGCAGACATGACCACGACAATTCTTATCCACTCGAGCGGTGAAGCCGACCTTTTCGCCTGATCTCCCGCCCGGTGTCACTGGCTTGTTGAGACAAACTCGTAAAGACCTTTTACTGTAGACGGCTCGGCATCTTCGAATAATGCTCCACGCCCCGGACACTGTGTCTCGGATTCGTAATTATGAAGCGGGGCTACGGAAGCCCTGACGGCAAATGGTCTTTCGACTTCCTGGATGGGTATTACGTTCATAGAAAGTGTTTCACCGGCTTTCCGGCGGCAATCCCTGCTGTATACCCCTCGAAAACTCAAACTCTCGCCCTGACAACTGCACGTTGTTCCATCGGGTAAGACGCACTCGATTGTCACTTTTCCACGGTCGTTTTTCAATCGGCGGAATACTCGGGCATTACAGATTCTGTTACGAGCCGGGTCCTCGAGTGGTGCAAAAACTTTCGAACAAAGCTCGCCGTATATACTTCGGTTCAGATTAATCAGCCCGTCTCCTTCGTGTTTCAGAGATTCTTCTAAAATGTTGCGTAACGACCGTATATCCAACCAGAATATTCTGTGTTCTAATCTACTCAATATCATCAAAAACTCAATACCAAAGTGCTTCGGAAAGCGGAACGCCCGCTTCATGCTTTCATCGAAAATAACCCGGCAAATTTCACGCTTCTTGTTCCAATCTAACCTCAGCAGCATTTCAGTAATATCGCTTGCGATTTCGTGTTCGTTCTCATCATCGTCCATTATCTTGCCGACTATGTCCCGGATGCGAGCCGCGTGTACTTTGTCCGCCCGCTCGATAGCGTGTTTCAGTGGATCTGTCATATCCTTCCGGAATTGCCTGTCGAACTGTGCCGACAGCGTCGGATCGTATACATCAGATAACAGTTGCAGGAAGCGCCTATACGTTTGCCGATATTTATCAGGCCCGTATAACGACAATCGCATCATTATTTGTCTTAACGACAGGTAGTATCCATTATCGTCCACCGATTTTAGAATCTCGCCCAGGTAGTGGCGATATCTGTCCGTAATTGTAGCTATACGGCCGTCTCTCATCGCGCCCATTTGGTAGAGCAATTTGCTCAGACTTTCTTCTTGCCGCTCAGGATTTAAAACCTCCGAAATAATGCCGATGCTCGGATCCGGCCAGGTCAACATTATTCGCTCGAACCGTGCCGTTTTGGTCTCCGCATCCCGGCGGCGATGCTGCTCGTCCAATATAAGGAAAACAGGCGACGTCGGCAGAAAATAATAGCCCGGGTGCCTGACGTTTTTCCAGATGCGCTTAATCTCATTGATAATAAGCCCCATTGCCCCAAAAGCCAGCAATATGCGAATTCCGGCCGTTATTTTTGCCGTCGGCGTTTCCACGAAGTATGCGTCCACCAGCAGTAGAGCAATAACTATATTGACGAATATTACCATCATCAGGTGGCGCGCAAATTCTCTCGTGTTTTTTCTGCTTACGGTCATCGTATTTTCTCCGAAATTAAACAGGTTTCTGGATTCCATTCCATAAAACTCAACGTGGCCGGAAACGCAGAGCCAAAACTCCGCATATCTGAACCTTACATGTCCTTTTATCGGTACATCGACAAAAAGAGCCATTTCAGCACAAAAAATTCGCAGGAAAATCAAAAAAAACCGATAATAGTACTAAAAATCACCATAAAAAGTAGAGAATTACCGGATTCCTGCCAATTGAGCCCGATTTGAGAAGCCCCGTTACTTTGCGAATGGCCCAGGCGAGAAAAGAGGTTGCTGTGCCTTGGAAATATCCCATGGATCTGGGTAAGGAGACCCCGGAAGCTCGATGACTATTGTGCTGCCGGACGGCTCGTGAACGTCAAAACCGACCTTGTTGCACTTCGCATGTTAATACGCCCCCTCCAGATAATCCAGTGTTCAGTAGTGACGCTGAGGATCCTTGTCTCGAGGTTCCAGGACAACCGTTGTCCGTGTCAAGGCCCCTGGTTCAAGAACCATGCTTGCTTGTCGCCTTGCCGCAGCTCCCCCGATTCCAAACTTGGGCAAAACGTAATCCTTGTGCTCAACTGCAAAACTGGTTTGCCGGGCAGGGACATTTGAAAGAACAGCCACTCCGTTCGCATCCGAAATCCCAAAAAAGCCTGCCGGAATGTCCCCTAGGAAATCATCCTGGTCTTCATGCGGTTGTCTGAGCAGATCGACCGACTTATATATACTACTACAGAATATCGTTGAACCGTAATTGTGCCAGCAAACATTTGGCCATGTCGAGACTCGGGCCCCCTCCAACAATCGGCCATTATCGTCGAAAACAGTAACTTCCAATCGGGCGGTTGGCTCCATATCAATCACAATATCCAGATCATTTGCCCCAATGGTATGCTTCTGAGGATATCTAATTACCGAAGATTGACGTTGTCCAGGACCATCGACACTGATAAATCCATTGCATAATGCAATGACTTCCAAATCACCGGCAGGTAGCGAAGGCATCTCAAATGAACCGTCGTCATTGACACTTGTCCAAGCGTGCCATCTCAGAATAGGATCTCTTGACGTTCGTCCGGCGGGGACGATATTTACGACCACTCGCCCGTTCACTACGGGGCGGGGAACATCCTCGCTCAACTTGCCGCGCACCGTCCTCGAAGGTTTCAGAGCAAGGGACACACTATTAGTAACACAATGTTTGATCGTAATGTTGAGAGTTTCACTGAACATTAGTTCATTATCTTCATTCAGGCCGATCAAGCGGACGGTGTGAACGCCGGGAGCATGCTTTCGAGAAACCACAACGCCCGGTTGGGAGCGATCCCAAAAATCATTGTCATGCCATCCCTCTGAGGAGGTCTGTGCATACAATTCGGTTACAGATTCCAGGGTTTCCGACGGTTTGAGAATCACAAGTTCACCGCGTTTAAGGACTATGCGATTCGTCTGAGTGGCACCGGCTTCGCCATCTGTCCGGTTAATTATGAAATTCATCAATACTCTCCACGGAGCGCCACGGGGAGGACTTGTCGACACAACGATATCCCGGGTGTCTGAGATATACTCAGGATGCTTAATCGAGACGGTGATCTTGCCCGTTTCCACACGTTCAACCACAAACATCGGGTATGGAACGTTTACAATACCCGCTTCATTTGTCACCACCGGTTCCGGCGAGACGTCATGCCTGTCTTTTGTCCAAACATAGTGTCCACTCTGACCTCCTGCGGGCTTGGGCCGAAGAGCATAGGGCTTCACAGTAGCTCCGGGGATCGGTTTGCCCCCTGCATCCACAACCTCAATCACGGCAATCGGATTCCTCGGCAGCAGAACTGCTACAAGTATAATCGCCACAGCAAGGACCGGGATCAACACAAGGAGTCTTTTGAATCGACGATGTCTATCGCTGACATCCAATTTATGTCTCCATTACACGTACCTGCTCAGCACTTTCTGTCGCTCTCTTTGCCTGCTCAAGCTTGCTTTTTCATATTATAGGAACAGTATACTTATTTCCAGACATATTTGTCCTAAACTTATCAATAATTAAGTATGGCCGCCGTACTCTATTAATGCCAATATTAAAGACCGCAGATCAAGGATGGGCGCATTAACATGCGAAGTGCAACAAGGTCGGTTTTGACGTTCACGAGCATCCCGGTAGCACAATAGTCATCGAGCTTCCGGTTACCTTTAATTTATTAAGGATAGTCACCATTTTCTGTGAACGTCCCCAGCCATTAATAGGTGGCTGTCACTAATTTATCAACAATAAACGTGTCTGACCCCTTTAATTTTCCTTGAGATATCTCCTTTTACATTTTCGATTTTCGATTTCCGACTTTCGATTTAACAATTGTCAATCGGCAATCGCCATTCATCAATCGGCTGATTTTACCCTTAAAAAGACGCTGCGCCAATGCCCAAAAAAACAATTTCCTCTGGAGTCTGCGGTTCTAAACCGGATTTTCTGCAGTTTACAGCCATACCGTGGGCGGGGGCTTCGCCTCAGCAGGATACTTCTAATTGGCAGGAGATTAACTACAAACACGATGTATACGTCCGGCGTAGTGAAAAGAAGCCTGTGGTGAGTGCGTCGAATCCAGTCGACGGGCTATCCCTTGGGGACGCCTTACGGCGCAGCACGCGGTACTTATATGACGGCCCCCACGTTATCGCC
>DQCG01000147.1:3579-6919 GCA_003533825.1 Phycisphaerales bacterium | reverse complement strand
CGATCCGTACTGGATGTATCTGCCGATGGATGCCACCAACGATGGGCTAATGAACGCTTACAAATGGAGGCTGGACAACCAGCCGGGAATCGTGGGACACGAAGGTATGGTGAAGATACTGGAAGGGGCTGTCAAGCGGCATCCGAAAACAATTTTCGTGGTCTGTCACTTCGCCAACTGCTCTCACGATCTCAACAAGCTCGGAAGGTTGTTCGACGAGTATCCGAACTTGTATGCGGACATATCGGCACGGTTCGCCGAGACGGCTCCCATCCCAAAATTTGCCGCCCGGTTCTATGAAAAGTACCGGGACAGGCTTGTTTATGGGACCGACATGCGGTTCAGCACCAAGATATACCGTCTGACTTTCCGGATACTGGAATCGGAAGATGAGCACTTCTATGCCTGGGATCGTTTCGGCTACCATTGGCCCTTATACGGTTTCGGCCTGGACGATGGGATTCTCAGGAAAGTATACAGGGACAACGCTCTGAAGATTATAAGGGGCCAAACGACCGCCGCGGCAAATTCCACGCCGTAGCGGTACCCAATGTATCTTGTTCCCGACGGGTGGCAGCCTCAAAGCCGCAGGCTTTGGGGATGGTGTATATCGATAGGCCTGCTGAAATACGGGGATAATTTTTTCTACTTTTCCGGCCGGGGGCACGCATCGACGAACTCCAGGGCTTCGTCCATGAAAATCTCACCCATCGTTTCACCCAGCGACGTTCTGCTGATGTAATCGTAACGCTCGAAGCTGTTGAAGTCGACTTTTGTCAGGATGTAGCCGAAGGCATCGTTTGTCAGGCCGAGAAGCATGTTATGTTTGCCGTGCATGTTGCGCTTGAGGTAATAGCCGATATTCGGCAGGGCTTCGCCGGGGATGGTGAGCATCTGTGCGTTACCGAGGTTAACGACGTTGACCTGTGTGGCAATGGTGCCTTTTTCGTTTAGCTCGAAACCTAACGGCGAGGCCTTTACGACGGCCAGCAGCATCTGGTTCTCAACCGGAAATTCAATGATTGTGCTGCCGCAAAATAACTCTGGCTCCTTCTCGACCGGCGCATCGGCGACAATGCGCAATGCCTCATCTGCAAGAAGATGACCGATTCGGATACATTCGTCCCACGTTCGCATATCCCTTCCATCCGGGCCCCGGCAGTCGGCGGTCACCATGCCCCCAAGAGCGCCGTTGACGAAAATGCCGACGCCTGCGCCGCGCTGCCCGATACGCTCGTAGAGCGGCCCTACGAAGTCCGGCGACAGAATTCCCTGCCCGGCGCCGATGACTTCCGGATGACAGGCATAATTGACAAACGTTGCCAAAGGTTTGCCTTCTGAATCGAGGAACTGGATTACGTCGCATCGCGGGTCGTAAAGTTTCTCAGCATAGTAATTGTAGGCAATTTTGCCCCGTGCTTTGCCGGTGGCGATTTTTACAGTGGCCGGCTGGAGCTTGCCGACGGCCTCGTTGATCGCATCGGCCAGTTTTTTGCAAACGCCGTTCAGATACTCGATATCGGCGGCGGTTTTACCGCTGCTATCCGGAAAACCATAGCAGTCAGGCCCGCTGTGGTTGTGCGTCGCGGCGATAAGAATGTTCTTCGGATCGATACCCGGTACTCCCTTTAGGGACGCCTTACGGTGCTGCCGGCGAACCTTGTCGCAAAGCACCCCGGGGAAGCCNNAGAAAATCCGTGCTGCAGATTGCGATCCGGGTGCCGTGATTCTCAACAACCAGGGCACGAACCGTCAGTTCTCCGAATTTCCTGCTCGCGGCTCTGGATGGGCCGACTCCGCCGGATACGGGCAACAGAGGGTCGGGAGTTACGTTACGCACAGCGATAGCGGCACGAAATTCCGCCGAAGCGGGGCGACCGCTGAAAAAACAGATCGAAATTAACACTATCAGCAATGACATAATCACATTGTGCTGTTTTTCATTCATTTGCGGTTTCTCCATTTTGCAGGTGCTGTTATAACACTCGAACGAATTTTTGTCAGTCGATAAAACTGATATCACAAAATAATTCAGTTTATTCGACGGCTATTATAGTTTAGACGTCTTCAGGCGTCAAACGTCATAAACAACCTATTTCATAAGACATTGTCTCATAAGCAGATAGTCAATCATAAGGAGAAATCTTGATGCCGGGGAACGTAAATTTGAGTATTTTGGTAAGAGAAAAATTTATTTAAAAATACGTAGTCACCACAATAGACGGACTTCGTCAATTATGATAATTGTAGTGAATTGCTGCCGGCATGGAGGCTTGCAGTCTTCTGGGACTCCTGCTGTCTTCAGGAATATTTTCTGCGGGAAGCAGGAGTTCTTTTTGCTAAAACACACCGGTCATTTCGACTTTTCTGTAAATAAACAGTCGGAATTTACAGGTTCGTAATCACCACGTTAATTGGTTGCTGGTAAAATAGTTACAATCCTTTTAAGGCCCTGATTTGTTCCGCTATGCCTCTGAAAGGCAGGGATTTTTCCCGAATAAAAGAAGGTATGGTGTTTTTCATTCTTTGATTCATTTTATATATTTTAACAGGGTGGTATGCGGCTTAGGGTTCGTCTGAGCTGATTATCATAACGACGATCCTTGACATGAGAGTATGCATTATCATCCTGGAGTGGTGGAGGAAAATCAAGATGGCTGAGATTAGCAAACGAACAAAACGTCTGACAGGTGAGTTGGGGGTACTTGTCTGTGTAATTTGTTTCTTCTTTGCCAAGTCAACGATCATCGACATGAATGATGTCAAGGCCGAGGCTTTCAAGCACCTGGTTGTGGCAGAACCCGACAATGCCGAAGCCTACCGCTTTCTTGCCGTCTACTACATGGATTTAGGAGCCTATGAAAGGGCGGTCAAGGCTCTGAGGGAGGTTGTAAGGATAGAGCCGAACGATGGCCCTGCATATACTATGCTCGGCGATGCATACTGGAGTTGCGGTCACTATGAAAAAGCAATGCTGGCATACAAGCGGGCTATGAAGCTGCAGGTGGATAACCCGGTGACCCATTACCAGATGGCTAAAGCTTATCTTAAAATGGGAGATAAGGATTCGGCTCTGGAGGAGTACGAAATACTCAAAGGTCTGGACGAAGAATCAGCGAATGAGCTGCTTACTCTTCTTCGCGAGTAGTTCGAGAGATATTGCAGCAGAGCATCACCTGTCAAAGACAGGAAAGTCTTTCGTTAGAATCCCACAGAATACCAGGGTTTCACCGTTGCTCGAACCCGGGCTTTCGATATTTTTATTGTCCGGCTTATTGCTTTGCTTCGTTTAAGGTCTTCCTCGCACGGTTTCTGACATTTCTGTTGTTCGTGGCCTTCA
>DQCG01000147.1:0-3509 GCA_003533825.1 Phycisphaerales bacterium | reverse complement strand
TCGACAACGCATCGGCGGACGGGATCGTGGACAACGCACCAAGCAGAAGCTTCTTTTCCTCAACGCGCTGAATCAGCACGGACGCCTGCTTGCATATCTCAAGCCTCTTTTCCGTGGAGATATTTTCATCTCTGGCCAGGTTAATATAACCGCGTAAAGCCGCGGTCTTTCGAGAACGATTCGGCGATTTCCTGGCGAGCGAGAGCAGGTCGCCGGCGGCATCCGCCGTCTTCCACGAACACAGCACGCGGATGGCGGCGTCACTGACCTGGTCATTGGAATCTTTCGCCGAATTGCGCACGGCGGCCAGCGCGTTCGTTCCTCCGATGACGCCGAGGACTCGCAACAGGGCGCACTTTTGAGCAGGCGAGGCCTTGGACAGCCGGCCCGTGAGTCTCGACGTATATGAAACCGGATTGTCGGCTTTGGCACAGACAGCGCTCAGGGCCTGCTCGGCGGCGGCGAGGTCCTGCCGGGCTTCGTATTGCATTAATAAATCGAGCAGCGGCGAGAATTCGGCGGGACTGCCTAACTCGCCCACTTTTTTCAGCGCGCCCGGACGAACTTTCGCATCGGGTCCGGCGGCGGCTTTCAGAAGCGCAGGTACGCTGCCGGTCATCCTCCGGCGTCCGATCAATTCGAGTGCCATCAGCCGCGGGGCAGACTCGCCGCTATCGAGCATCGCCATAATGGCAGCGTCGGCCTGCTCGCCCGGTATGGCCGCTAAGGCCTCTTTGGCGGCTTGCGAAATCTCACTGTCGGTAGCACCCAGCAAGTCCGCCAGTACGGGTACGGCAGACGCATGGCCGATCTGCGGCATTGCTTTAATAGCCGCGATGCGAACGGATTTTTCACCGTCATTAGCCGCGACCGAAAGGGCCGTAACCGCCGCTGCATCGCCGCGCTTGCCGAGCGTCCAGATAACCAGAATTTTATTGTCGGCGGGCAACTCGAACAGTGCCACGGTTAGTGCCTGTGTTACTTCAGTACCCGGCATTTCCAGCGCGGTCTGGCAGGCAGCGGAGAACATAATGTAGTCATCGCTGCGCAGATATTTACGAATCAGCGCTGTACCACCACTGCCACGGGCCAGTATCGCGCCTCGAACGGCGCCGCCGCGGACCTGGTGCGGATCGTCCAGCTTGCGTAACTGATCGTATATATCAATAGCCTGCTGTTTGCGGCCTTCGGCGACGGCTGTCTCGGCACAACGGAATAGCCCTTCACATACGTGCAGCTTGTTCTGTCCCAAGGCATTGCCCAGCTCATTCCGAAGCGCTCTGGCGGCTGCGGCATTACCGATATTGCCCAGCGCCCGCGCTGCCGCCCGGGCCACCACCGCATCAGATTCCCGGAGCATCTTCACCAACGCTCCGACTGCCTGGGTATCCCGCCGAACGCCCACGCTGCCGATGACGCCGACAAGCGGCATTCCTTTCAGCTTGCCCAGTGCATCGCGGAAGGCCTCATCCACGGCCGGATCTTTAATCGTCTCCAGCGCGTAACGGGCCATGTGCGAGAGCTTCTCGTCACTCAGCAGTGCAACTAACGGCGCTATGGATTTGTCGGTGGCTATCAGTGCCAACCCACGGCAGGCGTCGACTTTTTCTTTATGAGTTGCATCGCTCGATTTGATTACGGCAATAAGTTTGCCCTCGTCGGCTTTCGGCGGAACCGTCTGTGCGGACAGCCGGGCCGCGCCGGAAAGCAGTAATGTGATAATCAGGATAATGTGTATTCTTGACTTTAACATTGCTCGTTTTCCTTTCTAAGGTAGGGTGGGCACTGCCCACCAATCACGTTGCGGTGTGCTGTCCTATGGACTCCTTATGGAGTGCACACCCTACGGTTTAGGCTTTCCTCATATAATCCACGGTTCACGCATCGCACGACTGCGGAACCGGTTGGCTTGTGGGTCGTTAATGAATTCCTCTTTCACCGGGTCGAAGCGCAGGTCTCGCTTGAGCCACATACAGACGTTAGCCGCGTGCACGGTGGTCATCGAGCGGTGCATCACCACCGGATTGGCCACCGGCTGCCGGCGAGATTTTACACAATCGAGAAAATCACGCACGTGGCTCATCGGGCGTCCCTTGCGGGCCTGGTAGTCATAAACGAGCTTCCTGAAGTCATCCAGCATAGCAGGATTGGAAACGTCGGGTTTCGAGTAGCCATCGCCCGCTGCGACCCAGCCCTCGGTTCCTTCATAGCGAACTCCGCAGGAACCGTGGAAGTATTTGTTGTTTAGATCGCGTTCCAGGACCATCTTTATGCCGTTGGCAAACTTGGTGACCATCTTGTCCCCGGACTCGTTTTTAACGTACTTGTACTCGATGGCCGAAGTGTCTGCCGCGCCCATTCCCACCTGGCACTGTGCGAACGTGTGGGCGCCCCATTCGCCGATACAACTGGTGTGGAAATCGTAGAAGCCTCGCCAGCCGCCGCGTGTGTACTCGGAATTGTACGGCCGCCAGGGGCATGGCCCCAGCCATGCATCCCAATCCACTTCGCTCTTAGGCGGCAAGGGTTGCGCGGGCAGCCAATCGTGCCTCAAATAAGCCGGTTTCCATGGCCCGATGTGGGCGCGAACCGTGTGCACTTTTCCGAGCCGGCCGGTCCGGAGCATTTCGTTGCAGAAGGTGAAATTGCCTTCGCTGAGCCGTTGCGTGCCGGTTTGATAAATGCGGCGATAGCGTTTCGCGGTCTCCACAACCCCCTGGCCTTCGGCGATAGTCATGCTGGAAGGCTTCTCGGAATAAACATCCTTTCCCGCCCGCATCGCCAAAATGGAAGCCAGTGCGTGCCATCGGTCGCCGGTAGTGACCAGCAACGCGTCAATATCCGTGCGCTCGGCCAGAAACTTGCGCGTATCGTGGTATATAACGCAGTCCTTGTTGCCGTAACGAGTGTCCACAAGTTTCTTGACGGCCTCGGCACGCGATCTCTGGGGATCACAAGTTGCGACAAATTGCACATCCGACTCCGGCAGCATCCAGCGCAGGTCGTGCGAGCCGCGGCTGCCGATACCGATGCCGCCAAGCACGATTCGCTCGCTGGGCGGCACGGCCCCGTTACGGCCGAATACCGAAGCCGGAACGATGCAGGGCACCGCCGCCAAAGCTGCCGTACGTTTCAAAAACGCACGCCGTGAAAGGTTTGTTGTTTTCTTTTGCATTAGAAGTCTCCTTTAACATTTTTGATGCCCGATTTCGCGGACACGGGTTTTCGATTTAACAATCGTCAATCGGCAATCGCCATTCATCAATCGATTGATTTTACCCTTTTAAAGATGCTGCGCCAATGCCCAAAAAAACAATTTCCTCCGGGGCTTGCGGCTCTCAACCGGATTTTCTGCAATTTACAGCCAAACCGTGGTCAGGGCCTTCGCCGGAGCAGGATCCTTTGGAATGGCAGGAGATTAACTACAAACACGATGTTTACGGCCGGCGCAGTGAACAAAGCATGTGGTGAGCTTGTCGAATCCAGTCGACGGGCTATCCCTTGGGGAC
>DQCG01000681.1:935-6549 GCA_003533825.1 Phycisphaerales bacterium | reverse complement strand
ATAGCCAAACCAGTCACCAACATTTATGACCATGTTTCCGCCGTCAAGCCACTCTTCAATACGAGAACCATCCGGCTGCTCGTTCGGATTGGGATAGAGGACACTCGGAGTGCATCCGTTAAGCCAGATAATGTCCATTTCACCATCATTGGTATTTTTATCTACCCATGCACCAAATTCATCAAACTGGTCGTCATCGAACTGCTGGATATCTGCGAACAGACCTCCGGTTTCGGCAATTATCGTTTCAACGTCGTCGAACTGTGTAGCATCATACCAGCCATCCGTGTTCCATTGCCCGACGTAGAATGCTATGTCAGAAGCGTTAGCCGTCGAGCAAAATGCAAATGCGACTACTAATACATACATTAAATTCTTCATTTTTTGTCTCCTAAGTTTTAAATGAAAACTGATAGGAAATTACGCTCCGGCCACGCACCAAAGCGACTGACAGTAATTTTTACTTATTTTTAGACTAAAAATTGCTTGAAAATGGCTTTTGGCCTAATTCTACCTCCTTCCTTAAACGGCCAATATGGGCACTTATTTAAGCAAAATCTCAAATAAACCGTAGAAATCCCCCCCCTCTTCAACAAAGACCTATAATATTCCCACTACCTGGAAATATAACATATTAATCGCCTTTAAGTCAAGAAATTTTTGAAAATATGGCCGGTTGACAAAGAGGCTTAAATTGGAATCACGAAACAAAAAAGCCCCGCTTTGGACGGGGCTATAATGTTAATATAGAAGGTGTTAAAATTCTTTCTGTTACTCGAATGTTATCAGAGCAAGTATAGCAGTGCGTTCTATCCTTATCAACAGCAGCGCTGTTCCTTTTTTCATGGCTTGCTTTATTGCCTCGTTGAATTCTTTTGTATTTTTGACTTCCTGTTGATTGACTTCCTTAATCAGCGCTCCCGGCACTATGCCTGCCTTAGCTGCCTCCGAGCCGGATTCGACTTCCCTGACGACGACACCACTTTCGCCTTCATAGCCGAGATTATCAGCCAGGTCATCAGTCAGGTTTACTACAGAAAATCCCAATTCCTTGATAGTATCTGTAGGCAGAGCACCTGTGAGCTCATCTTCCGGCGGGCGCTTGCCAAGCTTGACGGTATATGTTTTTCGTTTTCCATCTCGCAGGACAACAACTTCGACTTTAGTATCCGGGGTAAGCATTGCCACACGGTTAAGGAAGTCGTTGCTCTTTTCAACAGGCTGGCCTTCGAATTCGATAATGACATCGTATCCCTGTAATCCGGCCTTTTCTGCAGCGGAATCCGGTATCACTTCCTTTATAACTACGCCCCTGGTGTCTGTTTTCAAGTCGAGAGCAGCAGCTAATTCAGGAGTTATGTCCTCAAACGAAATACCGAGGAAGCCTCGCTCAACAGAGCCGCCCTCACGGAGCTGTTTGTAAGCGTGTTTGGCCATATTTACCGGTATGGCAAAGCCGATTCCAATATTACCGGTCGCCCCGTAAATAGCTGTGTTCATCCCGACGACCTTCCCTTCGAGATTTAGCAGAGGGCCGCCCGAATTGCCGCGATTAATGGCGGCATCGGTCTGAATGAAGTTTTCGATTTTTGCCAGGCCGACGCTTCTGCCCTTAGCGCTGACAATGCCGGCCGTGACTGTGTGGCTGAAGCCCAGCGGATTACCAATGGCAAGGACCCATTCGCCGACTTCGAGTGTGTCGGAGTCGGCTAATTCGAGATAAGGCAGGTTGTCGGCGTCGATTTTGATGACCGCGATATCGGAAACCGGGTCCGTTCCGATAATTTCAGCGGTGAATTTCCTGCCGCCCGCGAGCTCAACAGTGACTTTATCGGCCCCTTCTACCATATGATTGTTCGTAAGCATATAGCCATCGGGCGAAATAATAAAGCCTGAGCCAAGGGCGGTTACCGGCTCCCGGTTTCTCCGCTGTGGAGAGCGTTGACGAGGGGAACGTGGCCCGAAGAAAAAATCGAAGAAATCGTCACCGAACGGCGATTCACGATAGTATTGTCTTTCCTGGGTGGCGGTTCTCTCAGCCTGGAGTCCGACAACGGCGGGTGAGGCCTTATCGGCGATTGAAGAGAAGGCTTTGCCCATTTGCCGCAAGGCGGCGATGCTGTCCGGGTCCGCCGCAAATGCAGACAATGGCACCGTAAAGAGCAGAAGCAAGGTTGAAATTACAAGATGACTTGAGTGATGTTTGTTCTCTTTGTAGCTATTAATCTGCATTTGGGCCTCCAATTTTCAGTTAAACAAACAGTTTCAAAAATAAATAATTCGGCAACGAAAAATACACATTTTAAGTAGTCTATATACGATTCTATTGTATGAAAGTTCAGGGCGTCAAAGATATTTTCATGCTCGACCTTATAATTTGTATGCCTGCATGAATTAGAAATTCCTCAAGTTTCTGTCGCAGGTAGAGGACCTATTAGGCTGCCATTGTAGGCTGGGGTACCTGAAATGCGATGGTTTATTATTCCCATCTTAGTGGTATGAGCGAGGTACTTAGTGTCGGAATTGCATCGAACCGCGTCGGTTTTAAGAATGGTGGAAGGAAATTATGCCGAAATATAATATAAAGATTGATAACGCTTCATAAGCATTATATAATCACTACATTTATAAAAGCGAATATTTATCATAATTTAGAGGATTATAACTATGAAGCTACTTTGGATTTTCAGGGCTATTTTTCTTATTATTATTGTAGCAGTTGTGTTCGTAAATATCAGTTCCACGATAATGGACAAAGATGAAGAGGGGGAATCCTCAACCGATACGTACAATACGAATTTACGCGCGATCATTTTCAGTAGTATAGGGATGGCGGTGTTTGTTTTTCTGTTGGATGTTCTGACGCCGAAGAAGAAGTTTAGTGCTTTGGCGGGGGTATTTTTCGGTTTGCTGGTAGGTATTCTTGTCAGTTGGGTGCTGGCGCCTGTGGTGGATATGGTAAATGGCACCTTCAGTCTTGATATAACCGCCTGGGCGATTACGGTGATCAAATGGCTTTTGGGGATATGTATATGTTATCTTACTATCAGTATTGTGATGCGGACCAAAGATGATGTGCGTTTCGTGATTCCTTATGTGGAATTTGCCAAGCAGACCAAGGGCTCCCGTCCGCTGGTTGTAGATACTTCGGCTATCATCGACGGACGGATAGTCGACTTGTGCCAGAGTAAATTGTTCGATGCTCCGTTAATTGTCCCGCGTTTTGTGCTCAATGAGCTGCAGCTTATATCCGATTCAGCCGACAAGCTCAAACGCAACCGCGGCAGACGGGGGCTCGACATACTCAACAAGATGCAGTCGGACCCTGTTATTGACGTGGAAATCGATGACACCGTGCTTGCGGAGGTCGAGGAAGTCAGGGGCGTCGACCAGAAATTGCTGATGTTCTCAAAGGCCTGCAACGGACGGCTGGCGACTACGGATTATAACCTCAGCAAGGTCGCACGGGTGCGCGAGGTTGACGTGGTGAATATCAACGATTTGGCCAATTCGCTCAAGGTCGTTGCCCTGCCCGGCGAGACGATGCAAATTAAAATCATAAAGCCGGGTGAAGAATCGGAGCAGGGTATCGGCTATCTGGATGATGGGACAATGGTTGTTGTTGAAGGCGCCCGCAACAAGATCGGGCGGATGTTGCTCATTAGTGTCACCAGCTCACTCCAGACTTCTGCCGGCAAGATGATTTTCGGCAAGTTCGAGGGATTCGGACAAGAGACCAAGGGAACAGCGCAAGAGACAAACGGGGGCAATCGGCGAAGACCGTATAGAAAGCCGGCCAAACCGAATACCTCAAGGGACAACAGGAACAGAAAATGAAAGTGCGAATGCCTCGCACAAATGAGTATTTTACATTTGACAAGTAACCCCGGGATTCACATTCTTGAGTTCATAGAGTGTCCATCTGGATTATTTTGGCCGTATCAATTCCTTCCAGGCGATAGCTGAATGAACCGACCCGGGGAAATTCAATCTCGGCCACCGCGACGCGCGGTCCGGCGCCGCTAAAAGTGCTTCGCTTGCTCGCTTTGGTGCGAATCCATTCCCCGCCGAGAGGAATCTTTATAGTTTGATATCCCGGTATGCGAACTGCGAAGAGGTTGCATCTGGTATGAAAAACAACTATGTCACTTCGGGGGGACCAAAGAATTTCTTTAATAGCATCGATGTCTTCAGCTAATTTGGCAACGCTCACGAAATGGATATTATCGCTGCGTTGAATGTACAGAGACTGATTGGGAGGATCAATGGAGGGTCTCTCGACGACGTAAGCCTCAAAGTTTTGATCGGGCGACGTGACCGATTGAACGACATCGGGTCCTGTAAAGAAGTCTTTTATATGTGCCGGAGCCAGAGGCACGAAGAAACTCATTGCGATTCCCGCCGGAACGTAGACGGGCGACAGGAGAATCGAGACAACTACGGATATCACAATTGGCTTGACCTTTCTATCTTTTTTCCTGAGTCGGCTGAGCCCACATGGAAGTCCTATGGCAGCTAAAACGATGAAGACAAGGGCAAAAGGTAAAGGAATGCCGATGATAACTTCCACGAGCAAACCAATAACTCCACAGAAACCGGCCAGAAGCAGCAGGGTTACGGCCAGATCATTGCCGCGGCCGTCAGAGCTTATGTTTTCACTTTGTTCTTCCATAATCAATCCTTTCTAAACTGACTTTCCGGCACCTTTTTTCCAGAGTTCAGGCAGCATTTGACGAACGTCAAAATGCTGAGCAGGAGGCCGACGGCGAACAAAGACCGGTAGAAATAGGATGCATAATCCTGCTCGGTAATATGCAGCCCGGCAATGCAGAAAGAAACAACTACGATAAGCCCGGAAAGAAAAAAGGCAAGCCAGTCCGGCAACGTCGGCTTAACCATCCGGCCGTAAGAGCAGCGGTAGAGTATTATCACTGCGAACACAATCAATGTTATTGAGATAAGAACGGGATATAAAACCGGCGAGGCCCATGTAATCGGTATTAGAAACAGGATGTCCCAGTCCATTATGGAGGCCGGCCAGTCGAGGAGGACTTTGAGCCAGACGTAGTAAAAGATGTCCCAGACGGCGAAGATGATCATGAAATAAGCAAATCGCTGGTGCCGATTGCAGCCGAAAAGCCAGGCGCCCGTAAAAATAAGAACAATGGTAGAAGCCTCTCTGCCAATTTCAGTTAGCAAAATTCGTTTGGATAATGCGTCAATACCGAAAACAGTCATGGGGAAGGTAAATCCGTCCGGGTGGAAGATTTCCCTCAGGTAGACAACTACGGCGGCTTCGATATATCCGAATGCGATGCTGAAAACGATGGCGATACATAGCCTTTTGAGAGTTGTTTGCAGGGATTCACAATATATGTTTGGTAGTTGCTCACTCGCGCACATAATGTCATATTTTCTGTAATTCTTCGAGCATCGCCGGAATGATTTTGTCTTCCGGGATGATAGAAATTCTTCTGCCGTTTCGGTATAAATACCCTTTGTTCTTAGCGGCACAGATTGCCAGTTCGGCGTCGGCGGCTTCGCCGGGGCCGTTGACGACGCAGCCCATTACTGCAATACGAATAGGCTTGTCGATTTTTCTTATGGCTTTTTC
>DQCG01000681.1:0-879 GCA_003533825.1 Phycisphaerales bacterium | reverse complement strand
TATCAGCTCCGGGCTCGAACGTTTGTATAGACCGAGTGAAATCAAAATCTGCTTCGCAATGCCTACCTCTACGATGGGATTGCCGGCGGCACTTACCCTGATGGTGTCGCCGATGCCCTCGGCCAGCAGCGCACCCAGTGCAACGGCCGAAGGTATCCGGGCATCTTCCGGAAGTCCGGCGTGAGTCAGACCAAGGTGGATGGGATAGTCGAACGTCTCTGAAATGGCGCGGTTGATTTCGATGGTCCTTGCTACGTCGCTGCTTTTTGCGCTGAGGACCAATAAACCAAAATCGCGACTTTCAAACAGCCGGATGTATCTTTTCATCTCCCTGAGCATCAGGGCAGTCCGTTTTTCGACGGGAACAGCTTCCTTTCGGAGGTCCCTGATGCTCGCCTCATTGACCCCGACGCGGATTGCGGTCTTGTGCTTTTTGGCTGCGTCGATGATTCGAAGAATGTCCTTTCGATTCTTTATATTGCCCGGATTCAGACGTATTTTGGCTGCTCCGGCTTCTATCGCTTCGACAGCCCGGTCGGCGCTGAAATGAACGTCGGCTATAAGAGGTACGTCTACTTTCTGCACGATCTGTGCAAAAGCCTCAGTATCGGCCCGTCTTGGTACGGCCAGTCTGACCAGCCGGCAGCCGGCACGAGCAAGCTGATTGATCTGCCTGACACAACGGGCAATATCCACCGTCGGTACCTTCGTCATCGACTGGATGACGACAGGAGCACGAGAGCCAATTTTGACAGAGCCGACCTTAACAGTTTTTGTTTTCCTTCTCTTAATCACACCAAAATTGTAGCTTGTTTTGTGCCTGGCGGCAAACTAAAATACTTCCAGGCCAGAGGATGATTAGTTTGTTATCTTCTATAG
>DQCG01000302.1:3773-11064 GCA_003533825.1 Phycisphaerales bacterium | reverse complement strand
TCAACGATCTCCTGAGGCGCATCGAAATCAAGGTCGAAGACCTCAACATTCTCGACTCTAAAACCGAAACTCGGACGCCAGCGGTTCTTAAGCCGCTTCTCGAATCCGACATATCCTTTTTTCTTTTTTTCGTTGTGGCTTTCTCTCCACCTTTCCCAGCTCGAGCCGACCACATCGAGTGATGTCGGTTTGTCCTGGAAGTACGGTTCCGTAAATGTTACCGAATAGTAGCTCACTACGGTCCCCGGTTCGAGCGCGACTCTAAGGCTCTGCCCGGCCCCTGTGAATGACCGCATCGTGATGAATTCTTCGAAGTTCTCGGGCCAGTCCTGAACATCGAAATTGCGCTGTTGCCAAATCAACTGGCCGATGACACCGCTGTCGCTGCCCATGGCGATACCCGGATTCACAATCCCGGTCATGCCTTCCTTGATGTCCACAATGGCATCCCTGCGTTCCGGGGCTCTCGCGGTGGGCTGGGCAGGTCTGATTATCGCTTCTTCGGACATCGTCATTGTTTGGACGTATCGTTCCAACTGACCGCCGCCCTGTCTGGGGGCGATATGGGCGTTGTATAATTCACCCGGCGAAAAATCGTACTCGTCCAGGATCCGCCGGATAACCTTATCGTGAACCTGCTCGTTGCCTGTTATTTCAACCTTGCCGATCCTGAACTGCCTGCCCTCGGTGATTTTGAATTCGACGTCTACAAGGTTGGTTTCCGGAATCCACCGGTGCTGCTGCCAGACCTCCGCATCCACATATCCGTCTTCGCGATAAAGCTTGAGAATACGCTTTGTGTGTGCCTGGGCTTTTTGCTGATAATAGATTTGTCCGGATTCCAGTGTCAGTTCCGCCCGGAGCGCTTCGGTTTCAAATATCGTATTTCCCGTGAATGTAATGTTCCTGATTTTATAAAGCGGTCCTTCTTCGATTATGAAAGTGATATGGCTCTGGCCCTGGGCGACGATGCGGTGATTCAGGAATCCCCTGTTGAAATAAAGCGTTCGCAGCTTTTCTACGTCCGCTTTGATTTTCTCCTCAGTATAGTAGACCGGCCACAAAATCCAGCTTCTGGTTTTTGTTTTAATGGTATTTCTAAGGTCGCCGGTTTTTATGGCTTTATTGCCTGTGAACCTTATCGACTTGATTTTTAGCCGCGGGCCCTCCACAATCGTGTAAATGATTTTGCCCTCAGACAGTTTTTTTCTGTCCAGCATTACCTCGACATGTGGAAAGCCCTTGCTTCGGTAAAATTCTGAGATTATGTTCCTGCCGGACTCGGCCAGAATCGGGTCGATGTAGTCGTCCACCTCAAAGTCAAGCTTCTTCAGCAAGGTCTTGTCTTTATACGCGCGATTGTTCTCGAATTCGATTGATTTAATAACGTCTTTCTTGCCGATGTTTACGATGGGTACCGTTGTCTCATTGCTTTGTGCCCGGTCCGATGCTGAGGCGTAAACCGCGTCCGGATTTGAAAGCGCCGTCGACAGAAGAACAATCAGAGTCATTTTTCTTATCTTGTATCTCATGTTTTACACATCGTGAATGGAAAGACCAGGCACGAAGTACTGTCTCCACACTAAAATGGGGCTACTTGTTCTCCTACACGGGCGGCGTTCTCGAATCGTGTAATGTTTTCTCTGAATACCAGTTTCAAGGTTCCTGTCGGCCCGTTCCGCTGCTTGGCGATTATCAATTCGGCGGTATTGTCCTGCTCATAATCATCCTGCCCGCGATGGTAATAATCTTCCCGGTGCAGAAGAATCACAACGTCCGCGTCCTGCTCGATACTGCCGCTCTCCCGCAAGTCGCTCATCCTCGGCCTGTGTCCCTCTCGACCCTCCGGAGACCGGTTCAACTGGCTCAAAACCATAACCGGAATATCCAGCTCCCTGGCCAGGGCCTTGAGATATCTTGAAATCGTGGTAATCTCCTGCTGGCGGGATTCAGTCCGGCCCGAGCCGAGGTGCATCAACTGCAAATAGTCCACCATGATACATTGTATATTGTGCCTGCTCTTGAGCCGTCTTGCCTTGGCTCGAAGTTCGAGCGGCGTCAGCGTCGATGTGTCGTCGATAAAAATGGGTGTTTCCGACAGTTCCGCGCATGCGTCGGCCAGCTTCTTGTAATGCTCGTCGCTCAGAAGACCTCTTCTAACCTTCTGGCTGTCAATTTCACTGATGCTGCACAGGAACCTCTCGGCGAGCTGCTGCCTGCCCATCTCCAGCGAGAATATAGCAATCGGGACCTTATCAACGAGCCCGAGATGCTCCGTGATATTCAATGCGAGACTGGTCTTTCCCATACTGGGCCGGCCGGCGACAATAATCATCTCGCCGTTTTGCAGCCCGCAGGTCAAATCGTCAAGCTCATAATAGCCGGTGCTTAGCCCGGTGACGTGACTGCCCTGACGATTTTCGATCAGCTCGAAAGAGCGAACGACCAAATCCTTGAGCGCCACGGCACTACCGCTGATATTCCTGTCCGTAATGGCAAATATCCTCTGTTCCGCTTCGTCAAGCGCCTCGTGGGGTTCGCCGGTCTGGTTGTACGCATCATCGAGGATTGCGCCGGCGGTGGTAATAAGCTCGCGCAGCAGCATCTTGTCTTTGACGATCCCGGCATAATAGGCCACGTTCGCCGCCGAAGGCACAGAGTCCAGAATCTTCGCGATATACTCGACACCGCCTACTTCGTCAAGAAGGTTGCGCTTGACAAGCTCATCGCGGAGCAGGACGCCGTCTATACCAATACCCTTGTTTTTTTCATAAAGCGAAATTAATGCCTCGAATATGTGGCGATGCTCGATGCGGTAAAAGGCGTCCCGTTCCACCAGTTCTACGATCTCCCCGATACATTCCGGGTCGATCAGCATCGAGCCCAGGACCGCTGCCTCGGCGGCCAGGGATTCCGGCATACTTCGCAGCGTCGCAAGCGTGCCGGGAGCTTCCGGTTTAGAATTCACGGATCCTGCCGGATTAGCTGTCTGACGTCTTTTTTCATCTGCCATAATCGGCTTACTGCCTGTATTTATGCCCACAATCCAGAGAGCGAAAAGTAAAATTAGAGAAGAGCCCCCGCCTCGCGGGAACCTGGTAATTGCCGCATTGCAGCAATTACACAATTCAGATTTTATATTTATACTTTTGGGTTCTTAATACTAAAACGGCATTTTACCCGCCGATCAGCCTGTAGTCAAACACTTGTTTTTAATATTGTCCGGCGGAATCGAAAGGGATTCTGAGCAAGAAAACAGTTGCAAGTGGTTGTTCAGTGGATTTTTAGGGTTTGGCAGATAGTTATTCGCCTATCAGGTATGAAAACAGTGCAAAACTGTCTTCGAGCGGCACATTTTCTCCCGGCTGACTATCAGCGATGTTTCGATAGTCCTAATATCATCGTTGTTGAAGTCAACGATACGGCCTGCAATTTATAAAGACTTGCTGGCCTGTGTTGTGCCGACATAAGCTCCCATGTTAATGCGGTCGCCATGGGCCTCCGGTTCATCGCCTAAGGGGCTTTCGGGATCTCCGGTGTTAATACAGGGGCTGGTTTCCTCGTCAACAATCCAGTTTTGGCTCACCGGGTCCCAGTGCCCGGCTTCGGAGCGAAGGTAGTAGTTCCTGTTTTCAGGATCTACGAATAACGGATCGACATCGATGTTGCCCTCTCCTTCCCAGCCGCCCTGGATGTTATTATAGCGAACGTTATACTCATCAGGCTCAATGCCTTCTTCCAGGTATATTTCGTTCTGCCAGATGATGTTGTTGGAGATATTCACTCCGTACTCCGGGTCCCAGGGATACCACGGCGTCACATCAAGAAACAGCCCGCTTGGCCTGTTGTGGACTATTGTATTGTTCATGATCGAAGGATATCCCATCAGGCTCATGATGCCCCCGCCCATGATGTGCGAATCGTTGTGGGCAATGATATTATTGGCGATCGTGCCTCCGCCATAGGCGATATATATTGCGGCACCTCTGACAACAGCGGAATTGTCCACGATGCGGTTGTTGGTAACCACTGCTTCCGAATCGTACGTTAACATTATCCCGCCACCGTATTCAGCATCGTTGCTGGCAATCAAACAATGGTCAATCGTTGGGCTGGAAGGCACCATATAACCCGGTTCGGCTTCCCATGAACTGCTGCAGAGAATTGCTCCACCCATGAAATTCTCAATACCGCCTCCTTCGGTGCGTGGTTTTTTTGAATATTCGAGAGTGCAATATTCCAGCGTGTCTTCATCCCCGCTGTTGATAAAGCGCAGGCCGAACCAGCCCTCTTCGGTATCTGTCGCGGTGAAGGTGATGTTTTCGTCTTCTGTTCCGATGGCGGTCAAGGTCGCTCTGTAACCGACATTAAATTTGAAATGCCCGGCGAACATGACCACCACACCGGGCTCTATGGTCAGCTTTCGTCCTCTTGGAATATTAATGTCCCCGGAAATTGTATAGGGGCTCTCTTGCTTAGTCCAGGTGCCGCGCACCTCGCCTCCGGGAATGAGGGCTCCGGTTACTCCAACGCCCCGTAGATTAACGGGCTTAATCGGGGCATTGCTGCAGCTCGAATGAATATTGAGAGTGCCGGTATAGATACTTTCTGCCGCCGGGGCGAATCCGATCTCCACCATTACCGAATCACCCGGTGTTAGAAGATGATTTTCGAGCGGGGTTACAATTGAAAAAACACTATTTGCATCCTGAACACTCAGCCTTTCTATATTGAATTCCAGCCCTCCCGTGTTCATAATATCGAAGCTGATTGTCGAATCCGAATCAAGCTGCGCGAAGGCCGTATCGCACGTAACAGAGGGGACGATTGTAATCAAAGGCAGATCCGACTGATTCTCATAAGCCCCGATGTCGATAATATCGCTGCTAATCCTCGGGTTGCCCGCCAGGTCTGTTTCATTAAGTATTGTACGTTTTCCTGAGTTTATGCACGGCGAGGAACTTTGCAGCGCCCAATTGGCCGTTAGTCCGTTATACTCCGTCCCGGCGCCCTCGCTGGGATCGAAGAAGCAGGGCTCGGCGTCGATATTGCCCTCGCCGTCGTACCCGTCATGGACGTCACAAAACGATACCCTGGCCGTGGATTCCTCCGTTAGGATCTGGTACCTGTCGTTGCCCCATACGATCGTGTTTGTCACGTCAATACCATCCCAGGATTGTGTGAAAATGCCCCCGGGCAAATTGTTTACTATTGTACAGTTCAGAATTTCAGGCTCGCCCCAATCGCCGATACATATCCCGCCGCACTGAGGGTCCCCGCCCATCGAAGCATTGTTCGCTATCACGGTATTGTTGATTATCGGGTAGCTTTCATCGCAGTAAATAGCCCCGCCTTTGTCCCCAGTATTATTGGTGATTTTACAATTCGTAATGATCGGGTCCGAGTAATAGCAATACACAGCACCTCCACAACTGTTCACGTCGGCGAAGTAATCATACTCTGTTATGAAGCCTGTATGTTTCTTCGAGAAACTAATGGAGCAATGGCTCAGAATGTCGTCGCCCCCCGAATCCAGAAATCTCAGTCCGGCCCAGCCTACTTCTTTGTTCCATGCCGTAAATTCTATTGGGCCGTTCTCGTTTCCTTCGGCCGTTAACCGCGCGTTTTCGCCGATGGTCATTCCGTATTGTCCCGTGAAAAAGACCCGGACCCCCGGTTCGATAACAAGTTCATCGTCCTGCAAGACAGTTATGTCGCCGGAAACGTAATAAGGCGATTCGTCTTGCGTCCAGGTTCCGGATACATCTCCGGCGGGGATTTCTGTCCCGCCCTCGAAAGAGGTACCCTTTAAAATTATACTCTTGCTGTTACCATCGTTATAGTTGATAGTAAGGGTTCCATAATAGCCCCGCGCCTCGTCCGGGGAAAACTTCACATATATCGAAGTCCGTGAACCGGGGCCCTCGAGCTGAATGGATTCCATCTCGTTCGAGTACGTACCGCCCCACTTGGTAAAGACGAATCCTTCCGTGCTGGATATCGAATCAATCAGCAGCCCGCCTATGCTGTTCTCGATATTAATAGTCTCGGGTTCGGATTCCTGCCCGGGAGCGGCGTAAAAGCTCAGAGACGCCGGCTCGACCTCGATGTCCGACTGAACCGATTGAACGTTCATTACGATTTCCGAAACGATACTCAGATCGGACGTGAGGTTTTGCGGGAGGCGATACCACATCTCGGTAATTGCCTCGGGACGTTCCGAACCCCAGCCGAAATTCAGATGGTACTCGCCGCTGGTGTTATAGCCGTCGCAGACAATTAGGTGCCCGCTCCAGCCATCAGGCGGACTAATGCTCAGCAAAGCCGGCAATCCGTTGATCATGCTCTCCTGTAGCAGATGATAAGATTCAGGCGACAGACCACCCATCATGTCGGCGGAATAGAAACCGAACTTATCGAGCAATGCTTCCCGCATGTCATAGGGCGAAGCCCCCGAGCCCTCGCTTGAATAATCCATTTGTGTCGCAACACCGCAGGCAAAACTCAGTGCCGCAAGATACGTATCGTTCATATCGGCATTGCTGTCGTATTTAGACTGGGCCGCGGCGAGATACTTGTTCAGCTCTTCGAAAGTCGGAAAATCATAGGTTCCATTGTCACCGTCAAAATCGATGCCGGAGAACGTTGTGAATGAATCATCCTCGTCGAATTGCGCCTCACAGATTTTATGGTAATTGATGACCTGGGCCATGGCCGTCGCCACACAGCCGACATACGCCCTGTTGGTGTCGACCGGGTCGAGCGGGCAAAAGTTGTTGAAAGGTTCACTCTGGTCCCATACCGTTTCGATCCACCCGCCGGTGAAGGTTGTGTTCTCCTCGGGCCACTGCTGAAATATCTCGCCCGCGGCCTCTTCCCCATCTTCTCCGGCGTAAAGATTCCACAGCTTCGTATTTTCCACCGTATTGATTCGGCCGTATTCGGCCAGCGCTTTGGTTCGCAGCTTCATGTCCTCTTTCAACATGAGGTAGAGCGGATTTTTCCTGTCATTTTCGGATGGAAACGGATTCCTGAAGGAATAAGCAATAATCGGGGCGATTTGTATGTCAGCGGAAGTAGCAATAAATCCGCGGGGCTCCAACTCGGTAACATACGCAAGGACCGTCCCATCGTCGCCGCGGATCTCTCGAAAGCCTGTCGGCTCCGCCTCAGCTTTTATCGATAACGGCTCGATTCCCTGCCGGGACTGGGCAATTCGCGTTCTCAGAAACGTATCCGCGACCTTCCGGGCCTGCTCCGAACCGACCGGCCCGGCCATAATCGCCGGGGA
>DQCG01000302.1:0-3698 GCA_003533825.1 Phycisphaerales bacterium | reverse complement strand
AAAAAGCCCCTCTCTTCTAATGAAAGAATGCATGGCATAACCTCCGATCAATTTTTTCCTCTTCCAGTAGGCGATAAATCTCGCTAACCGGCGCCAACCGGGAATAAGAATTCCGACACAAAAACCAATATACCAAATATTCACCCCCAAAGCAAGAGAATATAGGATGTTTTTACGCCATTATTTGTCATTCCTTCGTCAAGTTCAGGACGGCGTCTGAGGCGCCAGCCGAAGAATCTCGACGCCGAATCAAAAACAACCCCCTATGATGATGCAGAATCCCAAACCATTGAAAATCAAAAAAGGGCTGCCAGTGTAAAACTCACAGCCCTATTCTTGCACATGCATTTGCGATAGTACTCTTATAGCTCTTTACGTCTTCGTAGCCTCAAACCGCTGTAAGCCAAGCCGATGCTGCCAAGAATAACTGCACCCGGTACTGGCACAGGAGAGTACTGGAAGTTGTCAAACCATATGGCATCCGTAATATCTATCGCCACTTCTACTTTAGCAATATCGAATGCATTAGAGACGAAACCATTGAATCCGTAAAAATATGGTCTATGTCCACTACCTGAATTCATCAAGTCATACGTTCCGAGCAAATTACTCTGCGAATCCCAAATGGATATGGTTGAACCACTAAACTGCACGTCGTTCGACCAGAACGCGAATCCCTGAACAGGTGTAGCGAACGTAGCAGTCCATCCTCCGCCTCCGGCGTTCATCGTAACAACGGTGAACACGCTATTCAGTCCTCCATATGGGAAGGCGGTGGTGGTGTAAGGGGACCCTCCATTGAAACCACTAAATGTAACGCCAGCATATTGAGTGTTAACCGGCCCCCAAAAATCTTCGAAATCCGCTGTATTCCAAGAACCCATTGTGGTTTGCCAGGTTCCCTCGTTCGCGACACTCATGATTGATGCATATGAGGTACTGGCCTGGGTAGCCAGGGCTAACGCTACCATACTTAGTATAAAAAGCGTACGTGTTTAGCCTGAAACCAATGCTGATACGCAGGTTTTGAAGCCGAAATCATCCGTCTTTGTCGGCAATTAACACTTTTGACGGAAGAATTAGCCGCTAAATCGTCACTATCAATACTAATAGCAGGCTAAACACATACTAAAAAGCCTTTTTATACTTTCACCCAATTTTGTTGACTTACCAGAATCCCGTGATGGAAATGCGGATACCTCACTTACGTTAAGAGCCTGAGTCAACGCTGGCTGGTATGGGTGTGGTGAACTCCTTGTCCCAGCATTCAGACTCTTCTTTCCCAGAGACACGTCGAAATATATTGTGCGTTTCATATTAATTCTCCTTACAAATTAACGTTCTTTTGCGATGAAATTGTGTTGATTGTCTAAAGCCTTCATCGCGCTTGCGTTCTAATTAACCTCCTTTCCGTGAACGCTCCAGTTCTATGATTGGACTTAAAAATGAATTATCTGGGGGTGAAAGCTTGAAAAGGCAAATAAGACAAGCTTACTCACCCTCATCCTCTTGCCGAAACGTACCACAATAGGTAGATTATGTCAACTAAAATCCTGAATTTTTTCTGCTCAGGAGCAAAAATACGTATTTACCACAATATGTAACCTGTCCTGAAGGGCCTATTAGGCGGTTTTAAGCAAAATTCCCTTTTGATACTCCTCATAGCTGGATTGCTATCTTACGTGCAAATATTACCTGTGAAAGCCACACTTTGAGATTCTGTAGGGCTGGATTAGGTGGATATAAAAAGGGCTGCAAGCTTCCTGCTTACAGCCCCATCTAAACGCAAAGCTTTGCTTCTTAATTTTCGAACCCTGTTTTCTTATTCACTATCCAACACAACTACTGCTCCGGCGGGCTACGATGATATACGCCGGATATAATATTGACACATTCTCGATACTTACTCGCCCTCAGGTTCAGGTGGCGGCGGCACGCAGGGAGGCATAAGCTGCACGCGCTTGGCCGTAGATATGTACGGGAAGCACGCAACCGGTTCCTGGCCCTCGTCGGGTAATCCGTCGCTGTCGACATCCTGGGATGCGAGGAAGAACGCGTGCGTCCCTTCGCCTTTCACGGAGTTGCGGTCAACAAACTGCGTTTTTGCGGTGAGGATCGAAATGTATACGATTTCCGGCAACATCCCGGGTACTTCTGACATCTTTGTTCCGTAGCCTATTAAGGTCGATTCGTAGGCAGGTGATCCCGTCCACACAATCGGTCCGATGTGGTCGGATTGATGGTCGGCGTCCGGGAAGACGCCGAAAACGGTTGGATCCGGCTTGCCCGAACGTACCACAGAGGTGAACTGCAGGCCTTCACTGTCTTGTGGGACTACAGTCAACTCGCCAATAATAACACCGAGGTCGGGTATTGGAACGAGGTTAATCCACGCCCCTGCAATGGGCCACTTTGGAGGCGCTGAGAGTTGTTGCATGAAGCCCATCATATCGTAACTGGCCCAGCTTTCCACGAACTTGCCGTCGGCAAAACGATGAATGCTTGTCCCCGTGATCGCTATTTGGTTCCCTGTTGGGGGGATGCCCATAAACTCGCCTGTGTGTGTGCCGCTCCATGACCAGTAGACCGCCACCTTATCCCCTTCGGCGGTCATCTCCCCGGTGATATTGCTGTTTGAAAAAAATGGCTCAAGCATCGCACCGGCCCATTGCTTGAACCCATCCGGGCCCTTTATTTCCATAGGCCAGGCGGGATCATGCATTACGTAATCGGTGGCGAAAAGCTCGTCGATTACGGCCATATTTTGGTTGTTCATGACTTCATCGATCATACGCTGGACAATGGCCTTGTTCGTCTCAGGGTCGCCGGGATCGCCGGTTACACCTGACGGCTCTCCCCAGATATAACTTACGCGTGTTGGGGGCATCACGCCGATCTGTTCCATCATACCCAGTACGTCCTTGCTCCACCAGACTTCAGCTACTTTTCCATCCGCGAGACGATAAACGCTGATCCCAGTCCACGTCGCCTGCTTGCCACTTGGTGGAATGCCAAAAAGCTCACCTGTTTGAGTCGCGGTAGCTGTCCATCGACCTGCGACCTTATCTCCTTCGGCGACCATGTCCTGACTCGTGACATGGAAGTCAGGCATGCCGGCGAAAAGCGCAGCGGCGAATCCTTTGAGGCTATCATAGTCGCGAACATCGGGAGTGGTTGGATCATGGTTGACCATGTCGTCGGCGTAAACCTCTTTCATTATGGCCATGTCTCCCCCGTTCCAGAATTCTTCAGCGCGGAGCATAATGGCCTTGTTTGCCTCTGTGTCAGCGAATGCGGCTTGAAAAGAACCGGCCAGCACAATTGCAACAGTGCAACCGATTAGAATTCTTCTGCTCTGTGAAAACATAACTCACCTCCTAAAATTATCTTTTTAGTCTTAATCCCCCTTCAAGACGATAAATTTAGACGAATGGTGAAATGACAAGCTTCTCTACCAAAACGGCGGATCTTTCAGTGATATCATTGTTGTATTCCTCCGGACTTTAGGACTTTAGTAAAACATAACTCAAGGAAATGTCAAGTGGTGACTACGTATTTTTTAGAAAAAAACCCCTGCTTATTCAGGAGGAGGAGAGGAGAGCAGGGGCTTGAAGAGACTGTGATCCTCCATAATCGCAGCTTTCGTGGTGTAATGTACGACGATTATGCGTCTATGTCTATTGTGGTGACTGATACCA
>DQCG01000081.1:18608-19482 GCA_003533825.1 Phycisphaerales bacterium | reverse complement strand
GGTACATAATTCGGGGTCAGATCAGCGAAATCTCTCATACTTCATAAGTTGGTGCATAAATGTGTCCAAAAGCTTTGCAGCAATTGGGAAAGATATCCTTGGAGTGTGATTATGGAGTTGTTTAATATGTTCTCCAATTACATTACTAAGACCATTTACTTGTAGTTTGTGCCAATTTTGGTAATATTCTGTATTTACCGAACAATTCCACAAGTCTATCATTGGAAATAGTTCAGAATCGGTAAAGAATTCTGTTACTTTCTGCTTTATCCTTTCTCCTACCAAGACACGACCGTAGATACTTCCAGGAGCAGCTATACTTGCAGTTTCCCTTGCAATATGTGTCAAAAAATCTGCTGCATTAATAAAATTTCGACTTGCCATTTCTCATCTCCTAACTGTTATATTAAATGTTGCGAGAATTAGAGGTTTTCGGTACACATTCTTATAAAAAATCCATTTCGCCCAAAAAACTCACGTCTTAACTGCATTCTCTTATCGCTTAATGAATAATTTAGATAATCCCTTCAAATTTCTCCGGGCCTGCCCTGTACGAAGTTTAATGGGCAGACTTTAAGCCCGGCTGATTAGGTGCGGTAAGACAAAAAGGCGATTCAAGGAAGCTTTGCGTTCTTAGGTGTACGCCTTTGGAAAGATGATAGACTAAAATAAGGCATAAGTCAAAAGTAATAAGGCAAAAGGCAATGAAAAAAGTTCTTCTGACACGGATCTACCCGGCGCGGCCTCGGGCTTCGCCCTTGGCCGCAACCAAAAGATTGAAGGTCGGCTCTTGCAGATCCGGCGAATGTTTTTCACCTCCGCCTTTCTTTTCACCGCCTCTACTTTTGGTGAAGGCGGCGAAAAGCGGACTACG
>DQCG01000081.1:16441-18543 GCA_003533825.1 Phycisphaerales bacterium | reverse complement strand
AGTTGAAAGATTGTAGTACGGATTTACACGGTTTTTTCTTTTAATTTAAACAGTGTCGACAGTGTTAATCAGTGTCTAACATATCTTCTGACAGGATATACAAGATTTACAGAGATTTTTATCTTTTTCTTTTCACCATGTCTATCCCTGTAAATTTATACTATAGGTATCCTGTCAAAATAATTTGTTAATTTATTATTTCTCTGCGTCCTCAGTGCCCTCTGTGGCTGTCCTTGGGACTCCTTACGGAGAATAATGGACGCCGTGTAATGGACATTTTTTCAGAAACAGCTTGATTTTTGCAGGGAATTTAGTATAATACCTAACAAAATGAATATAGAAGACAGGATAACAGGATGACAGGGATATATAGAACCAAATAAGAACAATCTTTCTGTTCAATATAAAAATCCGTCTTTATCATGTAAACCCTGTCTAAAAAGATGCTATTTGAAAAAACAAACCCAATGTTAAAATGGGTAATATAATATTAATTAAGTAATATCAATGATTTATGGAGATTTTGGCGGCTTTGAGAGATTTTCTCAAGCAAAAACAAACCCAATCAAAGCCGATTTATTTAGCCCCCAGCACTGCTGCGTGGTTGAAAACCAATTTGAAAAAACAAGCTTGTCCTGAGCACAGTCGAATGGAGCAAATTTGTTAGTATTGCGTCTTGGTTTTGTCATTCCCGCGAAGGCGGGAATCCAGTCTTTTGCTTAGTTATGGATTCCGCATCAAGTGCGGAATGACAGGGCCGAGCGTTACGGCGTTATCTGGTGTGCTCGGAAGGTTCTTTGTTCTTTGGGCAGATACTTGTTCTGGATGGGGCCGTCGGGGGTATCTACCAGCAGCGCCCCATCGTCGCTTAGCAGGTGGATTTCGTCGCTCTCCGGGAACTGGAACACCGCTTCCGGCGTGATATATGGAAAATCGGCCAGCCAGGTCAGAAGTCCGGCCGCCATGTGGTATTTATAGAGTGTTTGCAGCGGTTTTTCCGAGCCGGATTTGTGCGAGCCGGCGACGATTAGATATTGGTCGAGCAAGTGCGAGTATTCGATACTGCGTATTCCGTAGCCGTCAAGGTCCACTGCCAGCGGCGGAGCAAAATCAGGGGCCGCCCCGTTTAGTACCACTGCTTCGGGATTGTTGAGCCGGATGATAAGTCCCAGCTTTTTATCTTCGGGCTTCGGCCTTGGGTTTCGAAAGCCGATGAGCATGGATCTGCGGTCGTCGGCACCGCAGAGTCCTTCGATGTTCAATCCCTTTTCTTTCGGGGCAAGGTCGGGAATATCGTTCGTGTCGATATGGCCGTCAACTACTCCGATTGCATCGACAAGACCAAGATCGTAGACTGAATCGTATGCGATTAAGTCATCTATCAGGTTCGTGTAATTGCCGTCAACGGTGACGTCCAGATCGCCGCCGCTGAAGGTGACGCTCGTGGCGAAGAATTGATAGCGGCTGAACCAGTATTGGCCGTCCCTGTTTCTGCCGTGCGATGTTATCCAGAAAATCCTGCCGTGAAACCAGGTTGCGCCTTCGATGTCGGTCTCAGGGTGACATGGATCGATATGCAAATAGTCTCCGATTTTCACATCGGCAATAGCGGCGGAGCCCGGATTATCCACATCGTACAATCTGAGTTTATTTTTCTCGTCGCCGGCCACGATAAACAAATCCGGCGTGAGGGCAACCGCCGCGGAGGCATCGGCAATTTCGTAGAAGATTTTGAATGTTCTGGCCGTCACGGGGATTGACCAGCCGGTCTCGTTGAGGTTGGCTGAAGTATCGCGGGCTTTAGCTTTGTAGGAGTATTGCGTGCCCATGCTCAGGCCGTTCGGTTCGTAAATGTTGCCGTACTGCCAGCCGCTGTCAGGCCCGCTGCCCGATGTGCATTCGAAGTAGTACTCGATGCCGTTTTGGGTATCGGTGGCTGTGGCGGCTTCCATATATATCGAGGATGTCGAGGTAGTTATCGGCTCGACTTGCCAGCTCGTAATATTCGGCTCGGGAACGGTTGTATCGACGCCCTCGAGCCAGCTATCGCTGAATAACATAAGATCGTCCGCTTCTATATCCGTATCGCCTGTGAGGTCGGC
>DQCG01000081.1:8969-16366 GCA_003533825.1 Phycisphaerales bacterium | reverse complement strand
CAGTGAAAGGATGGCGTTTTCGAGCATCAGTTTTGCCTGCCCGGTGGCTTCATCGAAGAATTCGTATGTATCTTTCGGCAGTGCGAAGAACACGCGGCCGGCACCGGGAGCGTAATGGGACTCATCATAATACAGCGTCTCATTGCCGAGCCAGCGGGCGATTACGACATTGCCGTTGCAGGTGGCTATGACTGTACCGCTGCCTGCGGATGCGTGATCCGAGTGGTCGATTTTTTTTCCGGCCGTAAATATCTCCACAAATCCCGAAGAAGTATCGACGCCGGCAAATATCTCATCGTCGGCATAGGCGACGGTTAGGTGTGTCAATGCACTCGTACTTATATCGCTACCGGCCAGCCAGTCCCAGTATTTATGATCATCGCTCCGGGCGAGTTTGATATTATGATTGAGGATGGGTACGCCCAATCCGCTCCAGAATTCCGAATCGGCATTGTAATCTTTGCTGGAGAGGTCTCGCGAGACAATGACCAGGTCCGCGGTTTCAAGCTCGGTTTTCTTCTTGTCGCTGAGGTCTTCGTCGTATCTGTCGGCATCTATATGAACATCGACGTTTCCCCGGTAGATTTCCTGCAGGAATTCGGTGTAGCCGCCTTCCGATTCGGCATTATCGGATACGATGATGATATTCAATAGCTCAGCCCTGACGGCGACCGCCGGAACCGTCAGCAGAACCAGTATTGATAACAAAAACCTTATACCCACTCACCGCTCCCTGAAACTTTATTATGCCCAAAACATCGCTAATATAATACCATTAGACTAACCTGCCCTTTTGATTATTGTACCAAAAAAGCGGGATAAAATCCAGATAGTATTGCTGTATATCGCCTCTGTTTTACACATAAAGTGCAGAGAAAGCGAAAAAACGCTGGAAAAACAATTGCATCTGGTGTATTGTATTGCGAATTTTATACTGGTGATAAGAACCGACGGTGAAACCGCCGGGTAAATACTAAATGTATGAGATTTATACTAATTGACAAGATAGTTTCGCTGGAAGCGGGCAAGCAAATAAAGGCGGTTAAGAATGTTTCTCTGTCTGAGGAATATCTGGCCGATCATTTTCCGACGTTTCCGGTACTGCCCGGCGTTTTACTGCTGGAAGGACTGATTGAATCGGCATCGTGGCTGGTGCGGCGGACGGAAAATTTCGCTCACAGCATGATATTGCTTGAACAGGCGAGAAATGTAAAGTATAAGAGCTTTCTGGCGCCCGGTGCACAGATTGAGTATACCGTTGAGGCCAGGACTATCGAAGAAAACGTCAGCAGTTTTACCGGCTTCGGCTTATCGCAGGGCGAGCGAATTGTCGAGGCGCGGTTTGCCCTGAAGCATTTTAACCTGGCTGAGAAAGATTCGGCGATGGCGGCGGTAGACGCCGGGATCATTGAGAGTTTGAAAAAACGATGGGAATTGCTAAGATAGTTCCCGCCGCAATAGTTATTGGAAAATGAGTTCTGCAAAATTGAAGGTTAGGCATATATTATTTTAGAAAATCTGTTTTACGATTTTCTAAAAATAATCCGGTGAAGTATGATAACACATTGTCGAGTAAAACGTTATACATCTTGTTTTAGAAAGAAAAAATCAGGAAAGCAGATTTTTTCTTTCCAAAAGTATGCCTAACCTTCAATTTTGCAGAAGCTTTATAAGGAAAATGACCGGGAATCGGAGTCATTAACAAGGATTGTTGCAGAAGTAAGAATACTGGAGGTATAAAAAGTATGGCAATGAGTCGAGACGAAATTGAACAGCAGGTTCAGGAAGTTCTGATCGAGGCGCTGGGAGTCGACGACGATGAGGTTAAGCCTGAAGCGACCTTGATGGGAGATCTGGGGGCCGAGAGCATTGACTTTTTGGACATTGTGTTTCGACTGGAAAAAGCTTTCGGAATCAAAATCCCCCGCGAGGAATTGTTTCCCGCCGAGGATCTGATGAATAATTCCGAATTTATCCATAACGGCAAATTGACCGGGAAGGGCCTGGCCGAACTGAGGGACAAAATGCCGCATACGGACCTGTCGGAATTCGAGAAAGACCCTGATATTAACAAAATGGGTGATTTATTCACCGTCAATGCAATCATAAACTACGTTGAGAATAAGCTCAACGCGGCTTGATCTTCGTAGCGAAAATCGCGTTTGTAATCTCGGCGGCAGGATGGTTCGAAGTCAATCTGCCGCTAACTTTAATATAGGCGGGGCCGCCGATTTGCGGGACGTTGCGAAAAGGCACCCCGGTGGGAAATGCGTTGGATTTGGATAGATAAATTTATTGAGTTCGAAAGCGGCAAACGTGCCGTGGCGCTCAAGAACGTTACGCTTGCCGAAGAGCATCTGCACGACCATTTTCCCGGATTCCCGGTAATGCCGGAGAGCTTGTGCATCGAGGCGATGGCCCAGACGGCGGGGATACTCGTCGGCGAAGCAAAAAATTTCCAGGAAAAAGTCATCCTCGCAAAGATAAAAAAAGCCGTCTTCTTCGACTATGTAAAGCCGGGTGATACTATCGAATTGGAAGCGACAATCGAATCCATCATCCCCGAAGCGGCCGGCACAAGCGGCAAGATTACACGTGCCGATAAATTGATCGCCGAGATAGATTTGATGTTCAGTCATATAGACCGGAATCTGGCCGGTAAAGAATTTCCGGAAGAGAACTTCGTATTCGGTGGCGATACTTCGGTTTTTCATTCGCTTCTGCGGGATGTGCTTGCGAGCACCGGGAAAAAGTCGGAGTAAGATGAATGGATTCCGCTCGCGTGGTAATAACAGGTTTCGGGCAAGTCACTCCGCTCGGATTGAATACAGGCGATACGTGGACCTCTCTGTGCGCCGGCAGGGTTGGTATAGATACGATTACGGCGTTTGATCCGGTTGGTTTTAGCTGTAAAATAGCCGGCCAGGTCCCCGATTATAAGATCCGCGATTATGTCCCCAAGAGCCATCGTAAAGCCACAAAGCTTATGTCCAGGGACATAGAGCTCGCCATAATCGCGGCAAACGAAGCCATTATCCACGCCGGCCTTGTCACTAAGGGTATCGACCCTGAAAATATCAACGTCGACCCGGAGCGCATGGCGATTAATCTCGGCGCCGGTCTGATAAGCTGCGACCTGGTCGAGCTGGCCCCCGCCGTGGCTGCGAGCGTGACCGATTGCAAGTTCGATATTCGCAAATGGGGCACCGATGGCCTCGACCTGGTCACGCCCTTGTGGCTGTTGAAATATCTGCCCAATATGCTCGCCTGCCATGTCGGAATTATCCATGATATACAGGGCCCGAGCAATACAATCACATGTGCCGAGACGGCCGGGCATCTGGCTATGGCTGAAGCGGCGCAGATTATCGCCCGCGGTAGCAGTGACATTGCACTGGCCGGCGGCGCAGAGGCGAAAGTCAATCCGATTGTGATGATTCGCCAGTGCCTGCTGAAAAGAGCTACAAGCGAAAACAACGATGATTCGGCCTCTGCGTGCAGGCCTTTTGACGCCGATGCCAAAGGTTCGGTTTTCGGCGAGGCCGCCGGCGTTGTAATACTCGAAGAGCTTGAGCATGCCGAAAAGCGGGATGCAAAGATTTATGCCGAAGTTGCCGGCCTCGGGCAAAGCAACAGCATCAATCCAGCATACGAACATATAGAGCCGGATGGTAAGGGTATTCGAATCGCCATAGAAAAGGCGATAGCCGACGCCGGGATCCGGCCGGATGATTTGGACCTGGTCATCCCGCACGGCACGGGAATTCCGGCCGATGACCTGGCCGAGGCGAATGCAATTCAGGCGGTCCTTGGCGATGCGGCGGCAAAAATACCCGCCTGGCCGACCAAGAGCATGCTGAGCAATACGGGCGCTGCCGGCGGAGCGGTAGATGTCATAGCCGCGGTTTGTGCGATGCGCGATGGAAAAATTCCCGCCGCGATAAACTGCGACAGAAAAGTCGCCGGCTGCAATCTGAATATTGTCGATAAGCCGCAGGAAAAAAATATCCGGTTTGCGTTGTGCTGCAGCTACACCTACGGCGGGCAAACCGCCGCGGTCATTTTAAAGAAAACAGATTGAATATCCAATATCGATTAACGAATATTGAATAATGAAGTGAACGGATTGATTCATAAATGAATGAACGAGTAGTAATAACCGGCATGGGTATTATCTGTCCCCTGGCTCACGATGTGGAGACACTCTGGCAGGCTATTTTGACGGGCAAAAGCGGCGCTGCCGAGACCACTATCTTCGACGCCTCGACGTTCCCAACAACATTCGGCGCCGAGGTCAAAGACTACGACTATACGAAGTTCACAAAGAATCCGCAGTTGCACAGCCATGGTAACAGAGGCTCCGTCTTCGTCGTAGGGGCGACGGCCCAGGCCTGCGCCCAGGCGGGGATCGATGTTGAAACCGATAATCCGTCCGATGGAATCGATCGCACAAGATTGGGAATCTACCTGGGTGCGGGCGAAGGCTCGGTCGACAACGATGTGTTTTTCGCCGCGATTGCCGAAGGATGGGACGCCGGGAAAAACGAAATGGACTGGGACCGGTGGGCGCAGGTTGCTTTCGGCCGGATGGATCCCATGCGGGAGCTCGAGCAGGAGCCGAATATGCCCGCCGCACATATCGCGATGCTAACAGGCGCTCGCGGGCCGACAAGAAGCTGTCTGACCGCCTGCGCCGCCAGTACGCAGGCCGTCGGCGAAGCAACCATGCTGATTCGAAAAGGCGATGCGGACGTGATGATAGCGGGCGGAGCGCATTCGATGATCCACCCTTTGGGTGTTACGGGCTTCAATCGCCTCACCGCCATATCGACGAGAAACGACAGTCCCGAGACTGCATCGAGACCATTTACGGCAAGCAGGGACGGCTTCATCCTCGGCGAAGGTGCAGCGGCGCTCATTCTCGAATCCCTCAGCTCGGCGAAGAAGCGAGGTGTCGAAATTTTAGCAGAAGTTATCGGCTACGGCAGCAGTTCCGATGCCTTCCGCGTCACCGACATGCACGAAGAAGGCCGGGGTGCCGCCCAGGCAATGACGGCGGCACTTACCGATGCCGGTATCAGTTATAAAGACGTAGATTACATCAATACCCACGGCACGAGCACCGCCGAGAACGACTCGATCGAAACAAAGGCTATCAAAGCGGTCTTCAAAGAAAATGCCAAAAATACTCCCGCCAGCAGTGTCAAGAGTATGCTGGGCCATTTGATAGGTGCCGCAGGCGCAGCCGAGCTGATTACCTGCGTTCTGGCGATCCGTGACAACATCGCACCGCCAACAATGAATCTGAACGATCCCGATCCCGCTCTCGATTTGGATTATGTCCCCAACGAGCCGAGAAAAATGCCGGTCAACGTCGTAATAAACGAGTCCTTCGGCTTCGGCGGACAGAATAACGTGGTGATTATTAAGAGATGGAGCTAAACTTGAAACAAAAGGCGAGTATCAGGAAACCAGGAAATCAGGATATCAGGAAAAGCCGGTAGCGGGTTTTGAAAAGTTATGGATTTGGCAGAAAGCACATAAACTTATGCAGGAAATCCATAGTTTTTGCAGGAGTCTGCCGAGAGAAGAAAAGTTTAGACTGAGAGATCAGATTGAACGTAGCTCTTCTTCGGTTTGCGATAATATTGCTGAAGGTTATACAACCTATTATTATAATGATGAGATTAAAGGATTTAACATTGCAAGAAAAGAAGCTGGTGAAACACAAAATCATATACGTAAATTGGCTGGCAAGACTTATTTGGACTTGCAGCAATCACAAAAGTGGGTTGAGGAGTATGAAGAAGTGATAAGAGGAATCAATGGATATATACGTTATATCAGAGAAAAGAAAGGTACAAAACGAGGAAGCTGACCTGATAACCTGATTTCCTGATACCCACTACCTGATAACCTGATATTCTGATAGCCAAATACAATGATTGATATTAAACAGATACGTGAGAATCCGCAAAAGTTCAAAGATGCCTGCACGGCGAAGAAATTCGCCGCCGATATCGACAAATTGATTGAAGTGGATTCGGAGCTTAAAACTATCAAACAGAAACTGCAGGATATTTCAACAGACAAGAACCGTCTCGGCAAGTCCATACCAAAGCTCTCGGCGGATGAAAAACAATCGGCCCTGTCACAGCTTGCGGAACTCAAGCAGGAAGAAGCAAAACATACCGGCGAACTTGGGAGTCTCCAGCCGCAGTTCGATGAGATTATGCAGCAGGTTCCTCAGCCGGCGGATGATGATGTGCCGCTGGGTAAGGACGATACGGAAAATACCGAAATACGGAAAGAGGGCGAAGTCCGGCAGTTCGATTTCGAGCCCAAAGACCACGTCCAATTGGGCCTGGCACTGGGCATGATGGATATCGAGCGGGGCGTAAAACTGGCCGGAGCGAGAAACTACTTTCTAAAGGGCGACGGTGCCCTGCTGCACTGGGCGGTCCTGCGTTTCGCGATGGACAGCATGGTCGGCAAGGGATATGTCCCCCTGTCGGTGCCGCTTCTTATGAAGGATGAGGCGATGCGGAGTACCGGCTACTACCCCGGCTCCGAGGAGCAGACCTACCGGATGGAAAAAGACCAGCTCAACCTGGTCGGTACCGCCGAGGTTCCCTTGACGGCCTACCGCATGGGCGAGATTTTAAGCGCCGATGAACTGCCGTTGAAATACGTTGCCTTGTCGAGCTGCTTTCGGCGCGAGGCCGGCGCCGCCGGCAAAGACACCTACGGCCTGTACCGGATACACCAGTTCGATAAGGTCGAACAGGTCGTGATCTGCCAAAACAGTGCCGAGGCGAGCAGGAGATTCCACGAGGAGATTTTAGCCAACGCCGAGGCCGTAATGAGGGCGCTCGAGCTGCCCTACCGCATCGTCAACGTCTGCACCGGCGATCTCGGGCGGGGCCAGGCCAAGAAATTCGACATAGAGGCATGGATGCCCTCACGAGGCAATTATTGCGAAACACACAGCGCCAGCAAATTCTACGAGTTCCAGGCAAGAAGAATGAATCTCCGCTACAAAGAAGCCGCAACGAAAAAGAATTTCTTCTGTCACACGCTTAACAATACTGTCATCGCCTCGCCGCGGGTGCTGATTCCCATAATGGAGCTTTACCAGAACTCCGACGGCTCGATAACAGTCCCCGAAGTCCTCCGTCCCTATATGAACGGCAAAGAAAAAATCACTTAACCTTCGTAATCCAGGGAGTCCTATTATGACTAAAGAAGAAATCCTCGAATTCGTAACAAAAAATCCTATGTTCAGTCTTGCCACAATCGACGGCAGTCAGCCTCGTACTCGTATGATGATGGTATGTAGAGCCGATGAGAACGGTATCTTGTTCACCACCGGCAGGGACAAGGATGTCAACAAACAA
>DQCG01000081.1:8636-8882 GCA_003533825.1 Phycisphaerales bacterium | reverse complement strand
GTCATGATCCCCTACATCCTGAAGAACGGCAAAGCTACAACATGGTCAATGACAACTGCATTCGAGCCCAAGCAGTACATCGAACTATAAATCCGACGGTTAGCCATATTGCAGCTTATTATCGTGTACCTTGTGAGCAATAAATAAACCTTTCTGCTGTTCCCGCGCTACGTTTGTCATTCCTGCTAAGGCAATGTATGTATTTAGCCGGCCTCTGGTATTCGCGACCATCCCCAAGCGCCATAA
>DQCG01000081.1:0-8598 GCA_003533825.1 Phycisphaerales bacterium | reverse complement strand
TTTACCATCAATTCTATTGGGTGGCAGCCTCATCCCGATTGTCGTTTATTGGGATGGGGATGGCTTTTCCCTGGCTAAACACGTAAATGGCAGGAATCCAGACTATGTAATTACTCCGGTAAAAATTAATCTGATAGACACTGGATTTATAACTTGAGTCTTACTTTCCGAGCCGATAGTCTGTGTTGTCATAGATGACAGGTATCCATAACTGGCATATAGGAGAAAATCATGCGAAGGATTGGTTTATTCTTTTGTGCAACACTGTTGGTGTCAAGTTTTTGTGTTTTCGATTGTTTAGGGGCGTATGATGTCGTGATAAAATCGGGGCTGATTTATGACGGTTCCGGCGGGCCGTCTTATGTTGGCGATGTTGCAATTGAAGATGGCCGTATCTCGGCTATCGGGCAACTCGAAGCCGATGCGGATTTGGTAATCGATGCACAAGGTCTCGCCGTAGCGCCTGGTTTTATCAATATGCTGAGCTGGGCGAACGACTCTCTTATAGAGGACGGCAGGTCGCAGAGCGATATTCGCCAGGGAGTGACTCTTGAGGTGATGGGTGAAGGATTCTCGATGGGGCCTCTCAACGAGGTGATGAAGCGGGACATGCGCGAATCTCAGGGGGACATTAAGTTCGACGTCGAATGGACCACGCTCGGAGAATATATCGAGTATCTTGAAAGAAAAGGCGTATCGACCAATGTTGCCTCTTTTGTAGGTGCTGCAACTGTTCGGATTCATACAATCGGATACCAGGACAGGGCGCCGACTACTCAAGAGCTTCGACGGATGCGGCAATTGGTCGGCCAGGCAATGCGTGAGGGAGCAGTGGGCGTCAGCTCGGCGTTAATTTACGCTCCCGGCGTCTATGCCGATACGGATGAGCTTATCGCTCTTGCCGAGGTAGCAGGCAGATACGGCGGAATGTATATTTCGCACATCCGCAGCGAAGGCAACAACCTGCTCGAAGCGCTGGATGAATTGATAACTATCGCGAGAAAGGCAAACGTCGCCGCCGAATTGTATCACATGAAAGTCGCCGGCAAAGCGAATTGGCCTAAACTCGACGCTATGATTGGAAGGATTGAACAGGCGAGGAAAGAAGGCTTAAGGATTACGGCGAATATGTACACCTATACGGCGGGTGCGACCGGACTCGACGCGGCGATGCCTCCCTGGGTACAGGCCGGGGGGCATCGTGCATGGGTGACGCGGCTGAAAAATCCGACAATAAGACGGCGGGTTGTGCGTGAGATGTCCACGCCCACCGACGAATGGGAAAATCTGTATCTTCTGGCCGGCTCGGCGGAGAATGTCCTCCTGGTAGGGTTCAAAAACGAACGCCTCAGACATCTTACCGGAAAAACGCTTGCCCAGATCGCCGGCATGAGAAGAAAATCGCCCGAAGAGACGGCCATCGACCTTGTCATAGAAGACGGCAGCAGGGTCAGCACGATTTACTTTCTGATGTCGGAAGACAATGTGAAAAAGCAGATCGGGCTTCCGTGGGTCAGCTTCTGTTCCGATGCGGGCTCATCTGCCCCGGAGGGAGTCTTCCTGAAATCGAGCACGCACCCGCGTGCATACGGGAACTTCGCCCGGCTGCTCGGCAAATATGTCCGGCAGGAAAAGGTAATCAAGCTGGCCGAGGCGATCAGGCGTTTAACGTTACTGCCGGCCGGTAACCTCAAGCTCGACCAGCGGGGAAAGCTTGAAAAGGGATTTTACGCCGACATAGTCGTTTTCAACCCTCGGACGATTTCCGATCATGCGACGTATGAAAAGCCGCACCAGTACGCAACAGGTGTGATCCACGTTTTCGTAAACGGCACGCAGGTCCTCAAAGACGGCGAACATACCGGCGCCAAGCCCGGCCGGGTTGTGCGCGGGCCCGGTTGGAAGAAATAAGTCTGCGAAATTGCACTTGAGTCTTGCCGGGCGAGCCTGTAGTCTGTTTCGTCATGGATGACATCCGGCGGAAATTGGAACTCATCGACAGGCAATTGACCGGGCCGAATTTTCACGAGCGAGTCATCAGCACGTGCCCTCTTGTGTTTGTCGCGACCGGTTTAATAGCGGGCATTCTGATACAAGATGCATCCATCCTGTCGGTCTCAATCTGGATAATACTGCTTGTCTTGACGGCAGCAGCGACCGTTTTCGTCTTTGTCATGCCACAATTCTCCCCTGCCGGGCGATACGTCACGGCGTACCTGGCCCTGGCCTGTTTTGTATGTCTCGGCGCGATTCGGCTGAGCAGTTTTCATCAGCCGGAGCCGAATAACATTCGTAATTTTATCGCCGACGAGCCGAAACTGGCGGCGATTCGCGGAGCTGTTGTCACTGAGCCGTACATCAACAAATATCCCGACTGGGAATTCGCCCGATTCAAGCCCAGCGACGCGACCAGCAGTTTTTATCTTAAGGTTGCTGAAGCCGAAACTATTGCCGGCTGGACGAGAGTGAGAGGCACGGTTCGTGTGCAAGTCGGCGAGCCGGTGCTGGACCTGAAGGCCAGCGACAGGATTCAGGCCTACTGCCGGCTCGACAGATTCCGGCCGCCCACGAATCCGGGCCAGTTCGACGTCGCCGCCTACCTGGCCAGGAGAAATATCTTTGTCGGAGTATATATAGAATCGCGCGACGGCATCAAAATACTTCAAAGCCCCCCTGCTGGGTCGCTGGTAAAGCTAAAAACTCGAATAAGACAGGCTGCGTCGAGTGCTTTAGTGGGTGACATGCCGCAGGAAGATACCAGCCGTGGCTTGTTGGAGGCGTTGCTGTTGGGCTATCGGCGGGATATCGATAGTGACACGTACCGGGCCTTTCGCAAAACCGGCCTGCTGCACTTTATCAGTCTGTCCGGAATGCACCTCGGAATCCTGGTTGGGATTATCTGGTGGCTGTGCAGGATTGCCGGTTTGATGAAGCCGGCCCGGGCGGCCGTCTGCGCCGCTGCGGTCGCTGTTTTCCTGCTGGTTGTCCCGCTGAGAGCGCCAACCTTAAGGGCGGCGATTATATGCTGGGTATTCTGTGCATCCATTTTCTTCCGCCGGCGTTCCAATCCCATCAATACATTATCGTTAGCGGCGATTATTCTCCTGCTGATAAGGCCGACGCAGTTGTTCGAGGCCGGCTGGCAATTGTCGTTTGCTGCTGTGCTCGGACTTTTACTTTTTACGGAACGACTCCACTTTTTTCTTTATGAAAAGATATCCGGCTTGCGTTGGCGCAAAGGAGGTCCAAAAACAACAGTAGTTTCCTACCGTATATCATCAAGACCGGGACCATATTCATTACGGCTATTCTCTGCAGGTGTCGCAGCATGGATAGGTGGTGCAGGCATTTTGTTGTATCATTTTTACACAATCAATCCGTTGGTGAGTATATGGACTTTGTTAGTTTTTCCTTTGGTAAGTGTAATTCTGACCTTGGGATTTTTGAAGATGATATTGTTTTTCCCGCTGCCTACGCTGAGCCGGCTTTTGGGGATCCCGGCAGCATTTTTGTCGGACATTCTTGTCCGGATCGTAAAAGTAATAGCCAATTTTGATATTTCGCAAATACTCGTCGGCCGGGTGTCACTTATGCCTGTCGTTCTGTATTACTGCATCATTCTCTTTACCGGCTATGTGTATTTTCGCCGGCCCATCATAAAAAAAGCTATTTGTGCCTTCTTGATGTGTTCGTTAATAATTTATCTTGGCGCATTAAAATGGCAAAGGACACATCGGGATGATCTCGTGCTGACCTGTCTCGACGTCGGTCACGGTCAGGCGATTTTGGCACGGCTTCCCGGTAAAGCAAACGTCTTGTTTGACGCCGGATCACTGTACGCAAATGACATCGGCACAAGAATTGTATCGCCGTATCTGGATTACATCGGAATACGAAAAATCGACGCTCTAATCATCAGCCACAATGACACCGACCATATTAACGGTATCCCCGAAATTGTCGAAAACTGCGACGTGAGAAGCGTCTATGCCAACGATGCCTTTTTCGACAGGACGGATGTATGGGGAACGGCAGAATTCCTGAACGATTCGCTCGCCGAAAAGGGGCTTGAAATAAAACGCATAGAAAATGTTTTGGATTTGAACGGTACTGCTAATATAGAAATGTTGTGGCTCAACGAACAGATTTATAGTAATCAAGATTTAAGTGACAACGACAGATCGCAGGTTTCGCTGATCGAATTTGCGGGCACAAAGATACTTTTATGCTCCGACATCGAGAAATTTGCACAGAGAGAGCTTTTACGGCTGCGTCCCGATCTGAAAGCCGACGTTGTTATTGTTCCACACCACGGCTCGACTTCGACGCTGGATGTGGACTTTCTGGAACAGCTCGATGCCGATGTCCTGATATGCAGTTGCGGCCGAAGGCAGTATGAAAGGATGGGTCGTGACACCAAATCGGTGATGTACGTCCCGGCCGAGAACAAGTTACTCTGTACGTTCGAAGATGGGGCCATTGCCGTTATCGTTGAGAAAAATGGTATGATTAAAACACACGTTTTTATGAAATAGAAAGTATGCCCCTACCCCGCGCCGAAGGTGGCGCATCGTTTGATTTTCAGCATTGAGTTTTTGGCCCTTAGTTTACGAACTGCGAACCTTTTATCCTCTTATATTCACCACGATTTCGACCCTGCGGTTCTTTGCTTTACCGGAGGCGTTTGCATTCGAGGCGACAGGCCGGCTTTCGCCACAGCCCACGGCACGAATCTTGCCTCCGGGAACTCCGCGTTGTATTAGGTATCTGGCCACAGTAAGGGCGCGCTGGGCGGAAAGTTCCCAGTTGTCTTTCCATTTCGACTTCTTAATAGGATCAGTATCGGTATGTCCTACCACATCAATTAGTTTGCCGGGATATTTCTGTCTCAAAACCGAACGAATGTGGTCGAGCTCGGTACTGGTTGCTTGCCTCAAAGAGGCCTTTCCGGAATCGAACAATATTGAATTCGGTAACGTTACAGTGATTGTCCCGGCGGACGGATCGAAGGCCACGTCGTAACCCTCGCCGAAGCCGGATGCCTCGGCCGGCGTCTTTTTCTGTTCTTCAATTTGTCTTTGCAACTCTTCTATTGTCTGCTGGCCTTGTGTAACCTGGTCGGCAAGCATTCCCTTTTCCGACCTTTCACGCTCGAGCAGCCCCTTCAGGTTCTCATGTTCCACGCTCAGAGCTTCATGTCTTTTCTCCCAGTTGGTGCAGCCGGGCAAAAGGGTAAAAACTACAAAACAAGTTAGCAGGACAATCGTTTTTTTGTTGGCAGCTCGCATTTGATATCTCCTTATAATTCTGAAATATAAATCCTTCTTTTAACGATAGAAAAGAAAACCAACCCGGTTCAAAATCCAATCGTGTAGAATCATAACAACAAATATACCCAAAGACAAGAAGGGACCGTAGGGAATTTGTCGAATTTTTTTAAAAAACATTTGGAAACCGGCCCAGGCGAGCCCGAAAAAGGGCGCGATAAAAAATGCCACGACGACGGGAAGCGGCCCGATTACCGCTCCAGCGGCACCCATCAGGTGTACATCGCCGAGCCCCATGGCCTCTTTTCCGAATGCTAATGTGCCAAAGATGCGGACGCCCCAGACAATCCCGCAGCCTATGAAGTAGCCCCACAAACTGCCCAGAAATCCAGCAATAACAGGATGTTGTACTGGAAATTCATTCTGCGCCTCTACCGGGGCTGTACCGCTGATAATCCAGTAAACCGCCAGCGAGCAGGCGATTATCGGCAGTAAGAAGATGATTTCTCTGAACGCCTCAAACCGGTGGTTGAATTGCTGCTCCGGTGGCTCCTCCGGTGATTCTGATGAATCTGTCTTTGCCGTATTATCGTTCTGCCCGGATTTGCTTTCTTCGGCATTTTCATCTGGTTCATAGCTTCTTTTAAGCAGGCCGACGGCCAGCAGTCCCCATGATATTCCAAGCCCTATCGCCGCACCTGCCGCCAACGCACCGGTAGCAGCAGAAGCAACAGGTAAAAGCGAGTACGCACGAATGAATGAAGAATCAATGACGTATGGGCCGACGGCAGAACCGATAAGCCCGGCGACCGTTACGAGCCAGCAGATTGACAGCGGAATTATCCAGTGCTCCAAATCAATGCCGGAGGCGGCGATAAAAGCCGACAGCATAATTATGTGAAGAAGATAAATCAGCCAGCCGCGTCCCGGAAAAGGCTGAACCGAATCTCGCAAATCCGTGTAAAAATACAAAATAAACAGACCGAGAAACACCACTGCCGTCAGCAGCTCGACGAAAAAATAGCGAGATGAAATCGGCGCTCTGCAATACCGGCACTTCCGGCCTAAAAGCAGCCATGACAAAAGCGGGATATTGTCATAAAAACGAATGTGTTTCCCGCAGGAGGGGCACGAAGACGGCGGTCTGACCAGAGACTTGTCCCGGGGCATCCGATAAATAACAACATTCAGAAAACTGCCTATGCAGCAGCCAAACGCAAAGATAAAAACAAACCAAATCCAATCAGGTACCGCCACAACAATCCTTTATTATTTATTTGCTAAAAGTGTTCGTTTTTAAGTCAAATACTACAGCAAGTTGCTCTCGACCATCCCCAAAGCCCGCGGCTTTGAGGCTGCCACCCATTTCCCATAAATTCTATCGGGATGGGGATGGCTCTTCGTTGGTTTCGTAGAGTACCTTCCCTTCTTCAAGAATCTCCCTTACAAACAGATCGCCCATTTTCAGACGCTTATGTATTTTTTCCGGCGTTCTAATGAGAATATCAACAGGGAATTGCGGCCGCAGTTTCATTCGGATTTCTACGGATTTGTCAACGCCTCTACCTTTGAAGGGTCCGATGACTAATAAATCAACATCGGAATCGGCAGTAACTTTGCCCTGAGCATAAGAGCCGAACAGTATTACCCGCTCGGCATTAAACTGTTCTCCGATTTGTCTGCCGAACTGTTTTATCCTGTTCATCGCTACCATAGTTAGCACTCTTGCCTTTTACTTTTGCCTTTTACTGTTTACTACTGCGGCGACTTTTACGGGCAGGCCGAACAGGCGGATAAAGCCGGTCGCGTCCGTCGGGTCGTATTCTGCGCCCATCTTGAAGCTTGCCAGATCGGTCTGGTACAGGCTGTTCGGACTTTTAATACCCGCCAGTGTACACCGGCCTTTGAAGAGTTTCAATTTGACTTCGCCGGTTACGTTGCGCTGGGTCACATCGACAAAAGCATCGAGTGCCTCGCGCAACGGCGAAAACCACAGGCCGTAATAAACCAGCTCGGCGTATTTCAGGGCGATCTGCTGCTTGTAATGCAAAGTATCTCTATCCAGAGTCAAAGTCTCCAGTGCCCCGTGAGCCGTCATCAGAATCGTCCCGCCCGGTGTCTCATAGACGCCCCGCGACTTTATGCCGACCAGCCGGTTTTCGACAAGATCGGCCTGGCCAACGCCGTGTTTGCCGCCAAGCTCGTTCATCGCTTCAATAAGTTTAACGCTGCTGGTTAGCTTGCCGTTAAGTTTTACGGGAATGCCTTCGAAGAGACCGATAGTGACATAGTCCGGCTTGTCGGGCGTCTTCGAAACCGGCTTCGATATCACGAATAAATTATCTTTCGGCTCATTCGCCGGGTCTTCGAGGTCCGCTCCTTCGTGGCTGATGTGCCAGAGGTTCCGGTCGCGCGAGTAGATTTTCTTCTTCGTCTGATCGACGGGAATTTTGTGCTTTTTGGCATAATCGACGGCTGCCTCGCGGGAGGTCAGCTTAAAATTAGGGTCCTTCCAGGGAGCGACAATTTTCAGGGATGGATCCAGTGCCATGTAGGTCAGTTCGAACCGCACCTGGTCGTTGCCTTTGCCCGTTGCGCCGTGAGCGACGCCTGTGGCGCCTTCGGCATGGGCTACTTCCACCTGATGTTTGGCGATTAATGGTCGGGCGATGCTTGTTCCCAGCAGATATTTGTCTTCATAGACTGCTCCCGCCTTGAGCATCGGCCAGATATAATTCTGGACAAATTCCTTGCGCAGGTCCTTGACAATGCACTTGGCCGCCCCGCTGGCCAGCGCCTTACGTTTAATACCGGCCAGCTCGTCTCCCTGGCCCAGCTCGGCTGCGAATGCTATCACTTCATAACCGTAGGTTTCCTTAAGCCACGGCAGTATCACGCTGGTATCCAGCCCGCCGCTGTATGCCAATACCACTTTTTCAGCTTTGCTTTTACTCTTAGCCATTGAAAATGTCCTAAATTAGGCTTAAATTATTATTTTCAGCCTGCTAAATTATCACAGATCCACTCTCCCTGAAAATTATATCGGCTATCAGCAGCAAAAACAATCAAAAGCAATAGAAATGGGAGGATTTCGGCCACTTTTGCGTTTGTTGCTTTTGTGATTCCATACACCTTGTTTTGAAGAATAATGGTTGCGTTATAGCAGCCCACTATATTATAATCTACCAGAGAAGTTCAACCGCGGAGTGCATCAAATATAATCAGGGCGTTGGTCAAATGAATTGTAGTCTATAAGAAGCAGAGCCATGATGTGCGGGGCGATAAAATTTGGCCGGTTGTGCAAGAAAATTGCCGGCCGGCAAAGCGGATT
>DQCG01000051.1:5444-5695 GCA_003533825.1 Phycisphaerales bacterium | reverse complement strand
ACTTTTTATCGGGCCAAGTCGCGATTTTTATTGAAGAAACCGTTCTGAGGCATTTAGGTATGTACTTTGCTACATTACATATATGAGGCTGTGGGGGGTCTCAATATTTGGGTGGTTTTGTAAAGTAAAATGCAAACGTGAGGAGAGTTGTGTGATGGACGAGACAAACCTGGAAAACAAACTTAACGAACTGGTCAAAGAATTTGGTGAGACAGCCGATCCGCAACATAAAAAGTTGGCTCAACTTGCCC
>DQCG01000051.1:4468-5418 GCA_003533825.1 Phycisphaerales bacterium | reverse complement strand
GATTACCTGCGTGTATGTATTAAATACCAGGTCTTCGATCTTGAAGCTACTCGCCGGGAAAATGAATATCTCAGAAAGCTGCTTGAGGATAATAACAGCTAAGGCGAAAGTAATAGAGTTAAATAAGGCCGGGAATACGGATACGAAATAATCAAGTCATGGCGGACAAACTAAATGTACAGCCCATTCGGTAAAATAGTAAATTCAGCTCCGAAGGAGCAGTCTCTATATTAATCATTTCAAAGACCAGGTGTATTCTACTGCTGTTTATATAATACGATTTGTATAGATATGCCTAAATATGCCTTTTAATGCCCAAAATCTGGATTTTTGCGTTTATAAACGGAAAGTTAGCATCTGTTTTTGCCGATAAATTTGAGAATGAAGAAAAATTTAGACCGAGAATGAACATCAGCTCAGCTTAAGGTATATAAACATATGCATTATCAGCCCAAAGAAGCCAGGGAACAGGTAAATATTGCATATTTGACAGATGGATTAAGATCGAATAATATAATATGTTTATTATAGCCGGTTGGGTTATGCCGGGGTTGCTTTTGTGCAAGAATGGAAGAGTTATATTCGAATTCTTACAAAATTTTGGGGTAGAAGATGTTTGAACGTTTTACAGACCGTGCACGTAAGGTTATGGCGTTGGCTAACCAGGAGGCCCAGCGTTTCAATCACGAATATATAGGGACCGAACATATCCTTCTCGGGCTGGTTAAAGAAGGCAGCGGAGTGGGGGCTACGGTTCTGAAAAATCTTGATGTTGATATAAAAAAGCTGCGCTTCGGAGTGGAGAAACTGGTCAAAAGCGGGCCTGATATGGTCACGATGGGCAAACTGCCGCAGACGCCGCGAGCTAAAAAAGTTATTGAGTACGCAATCGAAGAGGCCCGGTCGCTTAACCATAATTATGTGGGAACCGAGCATATCCTGTTGGGCCT
>DQCG01000051.1:0-4447 GCA_003533825.1 Phycisphaerales bacterium | reverse complement strand
GAGGTTTTAAATCTGCTGGGAGCCGGAGTGGATGACGGGCCTGCGGCTCTGGGAATGAAGATGGCCCCGACTATGGGCAGAAAGACAAAGAGTAAGACTCCGGCACTTGACAGCTTCGGCAGAGACCTTACGCAATTGGCGGCTAACGGCGAGCTCGACCCGGTAATCGGCCGGAAGAAAGAAATTGAGCGATTAGTACAGATACTCTGCCGGCGTACAAAGAACAATCCGGTTCTGCTGGGCGAGGCAGGGGTAGGCAAGACCGCTATTGTCGAGGGTCTGAGTCAGCAGATAATCAACAAGCAGGTACCGGAAATCCTCAATGGAAAGCGGATGGTTGTGCTTGATTTGGCAATGATGGTTGCCGGCACGAAATATCGCGGGCAGTTCGAAGAGAGAATAAAGGCGGTAATTAACGAGGTCAGAAGGGCCAAGAATGTCGTTTTGTTCATTGACGAGCTTCATACGCTCGTAGGAGCTGGTGGTGCCGAGGGTGCTATCGATGCCTCAAACGTGCTCAAGCCGGCTCTTGCCAGAGGAGAAGTTCAGTGTATCGGTGCCACTACTTTAGACGAATACAGGAAGCATATCGAGAAAGACGGGGCGCTTGAGAGGCGTTTCCAGACGATAATTGTCGAGCAGCCTTCGAAGGATGAGACCCTGGATATACTTAGAGGCCTTCAGGACCGCTACGAGGCGCACCACAGGGTTCGATTTACCGATGAGGCTCTTTTCCATGCAGTAGAGCTGTCGACCCGGTACATTACCGGCAGGTGTCTGCCCGATAAGGCGATAGATGTCATCGATGAATCCGGTGCACGAGTTCGACTTAAGAACATGACTCCTCCGCCGGATTTGACACAGATAGAAGGGAAAATAGAGAAACTACAAAGAGAGAAAGATGAGGCAGTTAGAAATGCCGACTATGAGCGGGCGGCGTCATTGAGGGATGAAGCACAACAGCTTCTTGATGAAAAGACCCAAATGCATAAAAAATGGTACGAGGAAAACAAAGAGGCGACCGGCGTGGTGGACAACGAGATTATTGCGGAGGTTGTCAGTAATATGACGGGTGTGCCGTTGACGAAACTGGAGAAAAAGGAGACGCAGAGGCTTTTGGAGCTTGAGGTCGATCTGCATAAAACGGTTGTTTCACAGGATGAGGCAATCACCGCCGTGGCCAAAGCGGTCAGGCGCAGCCGGAGCGGCCTTAAGGATCCCAATCGTCCAATGGGATGCTTCATACTCCTTGGGCCCAGCGGTGTGGGAAAAACGCTGCTCGCACAGGCTTTGGCGGAGTTCATGTTCAGTGACAGAAATTCTCTCATCCGGCTGGATATGAGCGAATTTATGGAGAAGCACAATGTAAGCCGATTGGTAGGTGCTCCTCCCGGATACGTCGGCTACGAAGAAGGCGGACAATTAACCGAAAGGATTAGAAGGCGGCCGTACTCTGTGCTGCTCCTTGATGAAATCGAGAAAGCTCATCCTGACGTCTATAACGTGCTGTTACAGATTATGGACGAGGGCAGACTGACGGACAGCTTCGGACGGAGCGTTGATTTTAAGAATGTCATCCTCATTATGACCAGCAACATCGGCGCTGATTTGATCAAGAATCAATCCGGTTTTGGTTTTGGCAAGAAAAGCCCCGAGGCGAATTATGAGAAAATGAAGGATATTCTTCAGAAAGAGGTAGAGCGTCACTTTAGACCGGAATTCCTGAACCGGCTTGACGATACCATCGTCTTTCAGGCATTAACAAGAGAAAATCTACAAGTTATCGTTGATTACGAGCTTGCCAAGGTATTCAAGCGTCTGACCGAGCATGGCTTGAAAATGGAACTGACCGATCAGGCGAAGGAATTTCTCATTGACAAGGGCTACAACCCTGAGTTTGGGGCCAGGCCTTTGCGAAGGGCGATCGAGCACTATATAGAAGACCCGCTTTCGGAAGCTGTACTGGGAGGCACATTCAAAGGCAAGAACCTTATCAAGATCGACGTGCAGGATGAAGAGCACTTGAAACTTGAAGGTTGCGAAATACCTGAGCCGGAGAAAGCCGAGCACGCCGTCGCAAAATCGGAATAGTCATATTGGATCATAGATTACGACTTGTGGATCGTGGTCTGAGCCGAATTTGTCGCGTTACGGTTTGATTTTTGTAATACCTTTTTCGACGGACAACCGGCCGGCGGCAAATAACCCGATGGCCTCCGGATATGCGATACATTCCTGTTCGAAGACCCTGGCGGCCAGAGTGTCGGGAGTATCGCCGTTTAGGACCTCGCAGGTTCGCTGGATGATGATGGGACCATCGTCATATTCATTTGTGCAGAAATGCACGGTGCAGCCGCTTACTTTACAGCCCGCATTTAATACCGCCTCGTGAACGTGATGTCCCCACATTCCTTTTCCGCCAAAGCTTGGCAGAAGGGCCGGGTGGATGTTCATCACGCGATTTTTGTACCGATACGGTATTTTCCAAAGGCAGAGCCAGCCTCCCTGGATGACGAGGTCAACTTTTGCCGCGACGAGCTCTGCTTCGATACGCTTGCTGAATCCATCGATATCATGGTAGTCTTTTGTGCGGATAATCTTAACGTCCAGCCCGGCGTTTTTAGCTTTTTCGATCCCCGTCACTGTTGAGCGCGAGCTGATAACGACGTTCACCTCGGCATTGAGCTTATCCTCATTAATATATTTGAGGATGTTTATCAATGTTGTGCCGCCGCCGCTGATGAGTACGCCGAGCCGGATCGGCTTTTCCTTCTTCGATACCGGTTTGAGCCTGGCTTCAATGTCATGTCCTGCGTCCAGGGCCTCGTTTACAAGACTGTCGGCTTGTTTGTTCTTATCCCGGGTAATATGGCGGACTTTCCAGTTCTTGAACCCACTGAGCAGGTCGACAGCCTGCTCGTAAAGGGGCTTTATAAGCTCGCTTTTCACCCTGTATTGGCCGTTGATCTGTTTGACAAGCAACTCGCTGTCGCTGAAAACGACAAGCTGTTCAGGCTTAAAACTTCTCGCGGCTTCGAGGGCTTTTACGAAACCTGTATATTCGGCCACGTTGTTAGTCGTTCGACCTAAGACGCAGCCTTTTGCCCGCAATTGAGTTCCGTTGGAATCTTCCAATAAAAAACCGGCAGCAGCCGGGCCGGGATTGCCTCTACTGCCGCCGTCTATATGAGCGATGATTTTGTCAGGCACTACGTTGGCTCCTCAAAACGAAATTAAAACGAGTTTAGGCTAACGCATAATGGCTGCGGGATACGCTATAATTCTGCGGTCTTATTTCCGGCTTCTAACCTTCATGTAAATCGCCGAGCACAAGTATCCTTGTGCAGTTGGGACAGCGGATTATGTCATCCTTGGTCATAAGCATATTGACACTCTCAGCGGTGATTCCCATGAAGCAGCCCCCACAGCTATACGGTCCCTTTTTATTATCCGGCTGCTCAATTAAGGCGACAGCCTGGCCGTCGTAGGTTTCGGCCACACGTCTGAATGTTTCTAATGAATCTTTTGGGATGATCTCTGCAGCCTGATCCCATTCTTTCTGGATATTGTCGATTTCGGCCTGGAATTTCTTGGCCAGTATCTCGCTTTCTTTTCTGGTTTGTTCAAGTGTTTCTTTTTGCTCGTCTATCTGCTTCTGGATATTTTTGAATTCATCTTCGTCAGTCTCGATATCTTTTAAGAGGTCAAGACTCTGGGTTTCGATCTTGGAATTGTCGGCCTTGGTTGTATTGAGCTGACTGAGCACGGCGGCATACTCTTTATTCGTTTTTGCGGTGTTGAGTGAGGATCTTAACTTGGCTATTATTTCTTCTTTGGATTTGACTTCTAATTCAAGGCGGTCGAATTGAACCTTGGCCAGTTGAGCCTCCTCTTTCTTGGCTTCAAGAGCATTTTGAAGGCTTCTGATCAGATTTTCCTGAATTATTACGTTCCTTCTACATCTTGTAAGCTTTGCCTTTCCAGCCCGCAGGCGGTTTTCAACGCTTTGAAGTTTCAGCAGCCCATTTAATACAGGTCCCATTTATACTCCTTTGTGACAGCTTTAAAACTTTTTAAGCCCTTTATGTTGTTCGTTTATGATTTAATTTGCAACAAAAAAATAATTCTTTTTTTATTTCAGGCTGGTTGCCTTATAATTACTCCACTATGAAAGAATTGTTGAAAAAACTCATTCAGGCTGAAACAACTGACGAAAAGGGCGAATTAGCAGCAGCAGAGGTGATTTCTGCCGAATTTCGCCGCTCCGGTATGGACTCCAGTATAGATAGCTGGGACCAAACCAGGGCAAATATTGTCGCGCACGTAAAATCCGCCGGACGCAGAGCCGGATTGCTTTTTGCCTGTCATCTTGACGTTGTCGGCCCGGGCGAAGCTGCCTGGGAGCATCTGCCTTTCACGGCGATTGAAAGCGATGGCAAAATATATG
>DQCG01000484.1:8042-9132 GCA_003533825.1 Phycisphaerales bacterium | reverse complement strand
GGTCAAGCTGCACTGGTATGACGGCGGGATGAGGCCGCCGCGTCCGGATGAATTGGACGACGGCCAAACCTTCGGCGACAATGGAACAATGTTCGTCGGCGATAAAGGAAAAATGTTAGGATACAGGATAATACCGGAATCGAGAAGAAAAGAATTCGGCAATGCACCGAAAGTGCTCGAACGCTCGCCGGGCCATCACCAGGAATGGATTAATGCCTGCAAGGGCGGCAAGCCGGCCGGTTCCAATTTCGATCATGCCGGACCGCTGGCAGAATGTGTCCTGCTGGGTAATGTTGCCCTGCGACCGGCGATTAAAGAGAAGCTGACGCGAGTAAATCTGCTTTGGGACAGCGCCAATATGAAAATTACAAACGTGCCGGAGGCGAATCAATACCTGCACCGCCAGTACCGGGAAGGTTATAGTCTATAGTTAAAAGGAAAACGTATTTGTTTGGATAGGGAAAAGCCATCCCCATCCCAATAAACGACAATTGGGATGAGGTTGCCACCCAATAGAGTTATTGAAAAATGGGTGGCAGCCTCAAAGCCGCAGGCTTTGGGGATGGTTGCAAATCTACATAAGTTTAAGGAAGTTAATTATGAAAACTCAAAAAATAACTCGTCGTGATTTTCTAAGTGGTGTTGCGGCCACCGCTGCGTTTACTATTGTTCCTCGTCACGTGCTTGGCGGGCCGAACAGGGTTTCGCCGAGCGAAAAGCTCAACGTCGCCTGCATCGGTGTCGGCGGCATGGGGGGCAGCGATGTCGGCCATATGAGCAGTGAAAATATCATTGCATTTTGTGATGTCGATTGGAAACATGCGGCCGGTACGTTTAAGCGTTATCCTAACGTGAAGAAATACCGCGATTTCCGCAAAATGCTAGATAAAGAGGCTAATAACATCGATGCAGTAACGGTTTCGACGCCGGATAATATTCACGCCGTCGCAGCTATAGCTGCCATGAAGATGGGAAAGCATGTTTATTGCCAGAAGCCGCTGGCGCACGATATCTATGAAGTGCGCCGGCTTACCGAGGCCGCCCGCAAGTATAAGGTGATGACGCAGATGGGTATCCAGATTCACGCTGA
>DQCG01000484.1:6983-7954 GCA_003533825.1 Phycisphaerales bacterium | reverse complement strand
AAGGTGGATATATTCAGTAACAAGAACTGGGGCGGCGGCACGCGACCTGCAGAGTCCATGCCGGTACCTGAAACGCTCGACTGGGATCTTTGGCTGGGCCCGGCGCCGTGGCGGCCTTACCATTCGACCTATCTGCCCGGTCAGTGGCGCCGCTGGTGGGATTTCGGAACAGGCACGTTAGGCGACATGGGTTGTCATATCGTTGATCCTGTGTGGTGGTCCCTGGATTTGGGCTACCCCACGACCGTGGAGGCCAAACCGGGACCGTTCAATAAAGAAACTTACCCGACGGCGACGGTTGTTACGTGGGAGTTTCCGGCTCGCGGCGAGCTGCCGCCGGTAACAGTTACCTGGTATGACGGCACCAACAGGCCGCCGACCCCGCCGGAGTTTGAACCGGGGCGCAAATTACCCGGCCAGGGAGGGCTGTACTACGGCGACAAGGGTACTTTACTCGCCCCCCACATGGGTAATCCGCGCCTGATTCCAGAATCGAAAATGAAAGGTTTCAAGATGCCCGAGCCGTTCCTTGGCAGGGGGGTAAATCATTACCGGGAATGGATTAACGCCTGCAAAGGCGGCCCGAAACCGTCGGCCAACTTCGACTATTCCGGCCCGCTGAGCGAGACCATTCTTTTCGGCAACGTTTCGGCCCTTGCCGGCGAGAAATTGTACTGGGACGGCCCGAACCTCAAAGTAACCAATCTGCCCGGGGCGAATAAGCACCTCAGACGCAAATATCGCAAGGATTGGACATTATAGTTATACTATTTTCAATATTAACAACGTCTTAATTATTAGGAGAAAAAGAAATGAACAAGAAAATGAAAGTAACGGTTGGTATGCTGGTTTTTGCTTTGTGTTTTTGCGGTTTACAGAAAGCGAATGCAGTGGGCAAGGAAGATTGGAAACTGGGTATGCAGGCGTACAGTTTCAATCGCTTTACGTTTTTCGAGGCGGTGGATAAGAAC
>DQCG01000484.1:5963-6919 GCA_003533825.1 Phycisphaerales bacterium | reverse complement strand
AAGATGGATCATAACATGTCTTCCGCGGATAGAAAACTGACGCTGCAAAAGCTGCGTGAGTCCGGCGTCAAACTGATGAATTATGGTGTGGTGGGCCTGCCTAACAACGAGGCGGAATGCCGGAAAGTGTTCGATTTCGCCAAGGAGATGGGTATCGAGACGATAGTCTCGGAACCGCCGGAAGATGCTTTCGATTTAATCGACAGACTGTGTGAGGAATACAAAATCAACGTGGCGATCCACAATCATCCCAAGCCTTCACATTACTGGGATCCTGATACCGTGCTGAAAGTCTGCAAAGGGCGCAGCAAACGAATCGGGGCTTGCGCCGATACAGGGCACTGGATGCGTTCCGGTGTCGATCCGCTCGAAGCCGTCAAGAAGCTCGGCGCGGCCAAGCGCATCATCAGCTTCCACTTCAAGGACCTTAACGAGTTCGGTAACCGCGGGGCGCACGATGTTCCCTGGGGCACGGGTGATGGCCAGGCTGGGGCGATATTGGCCGAGCTGGACCGGCAGAAATTCAAGGGCGTATTCTCGATAGAGTACGAGCACAACTGGCTCAACTCAATGCCCGAGATTTCCAAATGCGTGGCATTCTTCAGGAAGACCGCCGCTGAACTTAGCGACGTCAGGTTTAGCAGGCTCTTCAGAAGGAATCTTTCGAACACATTAATGGAACCCGACTCATGGGCTTTTAACGCAGACAGGGTTCTCGCACCCACCCCGGACGGCCACGGTACCATCTGGACCAAGGAACGCTACGGCAACTTCATACTCGAACTGGATTTCAAAGTCCCCGAAAAAGGCAACAGCGGCGTCTTTATCCGCGGAGCTGACTTGAAGAACTGGATCCACACCACGATTGAAATCCAGATTCACGCCACGACCGACGGAGCCAAGCACGGCCAGTGCGGAGCTGTTTATGACTGCCTGTCGCCCTCGAAGGATGCGAC
>DQCG01000484.1:0-5910 GCA_003533825.1 Phycisphaerales bacterium | reverse complement strand
GATATTATCGATATGGACATGAACCTATGGACCGAGGCCGGCAGGAATCCGGGTCCTCCGGTCGCCGCGGGAACCAGGAACAAGTTCCGCTATGCCTATAAGGATATGGCCCGCGAAGGGCATATCGGATTGCAGTACCACGGCAATATGATCTGGTTCAGGGATCTTAGAATTAAATCACTTGACTAAAGACTAATTAGAATGAGGTACATACGTATGAAAAGCAGCAGCAAAAAAGTTATATTCCGCTACGGCAGGCTTCTGGCCGTCGCGATCCTGGCTTTCAATTTGTTTGGGATGTCCATGGTCGGAGGTTTGCAGAGCGCAGTCGCGGGCGATTCATCGCAGGGCTGGACCTCGATATTCAATGGCAAAGACCTGACTGGCTGGGACGGCGATCCGCGCTTCTGGTCAGTGAAAGACGGCGCCATACACGGCGAGACCACACCCGAAAATCCTACTCGCGGTAACACGTTCATCGTCTGGCGGGACGGCGAGCTCAAAGATTTCGAGCTGAAAATCAAGTTCCGTCTGTTGAGTGGTAATTCCGGCGTCCAGTATCGTAGCAAAGAGGTCGATAAATGGGTCATTGGCGGCTATCAGGCTGAGGTGATAAATAATCCCGAAATGGCCGGGTTTCTCTACCATGAACGGGGACGTGGCTGGCTCGTCAACGTTGGCGATCTTATGGTCATCGACAAAAACGGCAAGAAAGAGGTCATCAGTAACGTCTCCGATGCCAAAGAGCTCATCAAAGCCGGCTTCTACAAAGAAAAGGACTGGAACGAATACCACATCATCGCCCAGGGCAATCACCTGATTCATTATCTCAATGGCTATCAGACAATGGAGCTGATTGACAACGATCGAGTTACCAATCCGTCCGATCCGAAGGATCTCCGCGGCGCCGCCCGGCAAGGGCTTTTGGCACTGCAGCTTCACCAGGGTGACCCTATGGTCGTGGAGTTCAAGGATATTCGCGTCAAGCATCTCGATGAGAAATATGGTGATGCTCAACTGATCTTCAACGGAAAGAATCTCGACGAATGGACCACAAAGACTAGTTCGGGCAAGGGCGACAAGTGGGTGGTTGGTAAGGCGGCTGTCTCGCCGGACAACCCCAGGATGCTTGTTGCCGCCGATGGCAAAGGCGAAATGATTAACCTTACGCCCCAGCACGGCGCCAGCCGGGATATCTACTCGAAAGCGAAGTTCGGGGACTGCCGGATCGAGCTGCAGTTAATGGTGCCGCAGGGTTCCAATTCCGGTATTTACGTTATGGGCGAATATGAAATACAGGTTCTGGACAGTTGGGGCCGGCGGAAAATGGGCGGCGGCGATATGGGCGCGGTTTACGGCGCCAGCAAGCCGCGTGTTAATGCCAGCAAAAGACCCGGACAGTGGCAGCAGTACATCATTGATTTCCAGGCACCGAAGTTCGATTCATCCGGGAAAAAGACCGAAAAAGCCAAACTGCTCAAGGTAGAGCTTAACGGCAAGACCCTGCACAAAAAAGATCTTGAAATGGATAGACAAACACCCGGCGGCGTTATCGGCAGAGAAGAGCCGCCAGGACCGCTGATGTTCCAGGGCAACCACGGGCCCGTGGCGTATCGCAATATCATCGTTAAGCCTCTGTCGAAGTAGGGGCAAGCCTGTGTGGTTGCCCAGGGCAGGCACATGGGCCTGCCCCTACTGAAACAGCGGTAAACGAGCGCCTTGGCTGCTGCGGTTTTGAGTGGCATCTGGCGGAAAAATAGTCGAACGGGCGCTTGACATTAAAGTATGGCCGTGCTATATTGCCCGGCAAAATTGAAAGTTCAAGTTTAGTTAAATTTGTGGAGTTGTTAAACAATGGATAATCGAAAAACTGTTAAAGAGATAGACAGACGTAGTTTTCTGCGTTCAACGGCGGCGATGGGAGCCGGTTTGGCATTTTCGCCGATTATAGGACAGGCAAAAGCAGCAAGTGCTGATACCATTAATGTGGCTTTGCTCGGAGCCGGAGCCCAGGGCCAGGTCCTGATGAACGCCTGCCGGAATATTCCCGGCATTCGTTTCAAGGCCGTCTGTGATATCTGGACAACATATAACCAGAAACGCGTCTCGCGTACGCTCAAGGCCTATCGCCACGAGCACAATACGTATGTGGATTACAAGGAAATGCTCGATAAGGAAAAGGACCTTGACGCGGTGATCGTCGCAACGCCTGACTTCTGGCATTCTCCGCACACGGTGGCCTGTCTTGAGGCCGGATTGAATGTATATTGCGAAAAAGAGATGTCCAATACGCTCGAAGGCGCCAAGAAGATGGTGGAAGCGGCGAAGAAATCCGGTAAGCTGCTGCAGATCGGCCATCAGCGCCGCAGCAATCCTCGCTACAGACATGTCTACGACAAGCTGATTACAGGCGCCAAGCTGCTGGGCAAGATAACCACAATCAACGGCCAGTGGAATCGCAGCAAGACGGCGTGCGAGGATTTGGGCTCGCCCAGAAACGCTGCGATGGACCAGGCCACTCTTGAAAAGTACGGTTTCAACTCGATGCAGCAGTTTAGAAACTGGCGCTGGTATAAAGGACTCGGCGGCGGCCCAATCGTCGATTTGGGTTCGCACCAGATCGACATTTATAGCTGGTATCTCGGCACCAATCCCAAATCCGTTATGGCCAACGGCGGTATCGACTACTGGAAACCGCCAGTTACTGAAATAGCGCACGACTGGTACGACAATGTCATGGTCATCTATGAGTATGAGGTTGGTGATCGGACCGTCAGGGCATTTTACCAGACAATAACGACCAACAGCAGCCAGGGGTATTTTGAGACCTTTATGGGCGACGAAGGCTCGCTGGTTATCTCGGAAGCCGCCGGACGCGGCATAGTTTACCGTGAAGCGTGGGTTCCGGCGGAGAACTGGGAAAAGTGGGTCAAGATGGGCTTCATCAAGGAGCCGATTGAGCCGGAAGAGGAAAAATCCGCCGGTGACGCCGTGCTGGATGTGCGCGAGTCGCCGACACCACCGAGCTATGACATCCCGGTTACAATGGAAGGCAAACCGTATCATCAACCACACCTTGAGAACTTCTTTGACACCATTCGAGGCAAGGCCAAGCTGAATTGCCCTGCCGAAATCGGATACGAGACGGCGGTAACGGTATTGAAAGTGAACGAAGCGGTGGAGGCCGGCAGAAAACTGGAGTTCAAGCCGGAAGACTTCGAGGCGTAAACGTTCGGTTACGGCAGCCGCTTTGTAAGATAAATATTAATGCATTGAGATAGAAGGGTTGAGCTTACATTGAAAAAAGGGTTAATATTAGAAGCTTTTTTATTTTTGCTGGCCTTGTGTCTTCCTGTTGCTGCTGCTGAAACCGGGCAGAAGCTTCTCGGTGATGAAAGTGACGGCAGCCGGGCACTTCCAATTCATCGTATTGAGTTGCTCGCCGAGCCGAGCGAGGATGGCGCCGAACCTATCAAGATTGATCCGAATATCGACACCGCCGAAGAAGTTCTCTTGCCTTTTTCCACACGCCTGACGTGTGGTGAATGTCACAGTTACGGGATCATCAAAGGAGGCTGGCATTTTAACTGTGTCGATCCGAATGTTGATCCCGGCCGGCCGGGCCAGCCCTGGATATATGTCGATGCCCGAACCGGCACGCAGATACCACTTTCTTATCGTTCCTGGCCGGGCACGTTTAAGCCGGAGCAGTTTGGCCTGAGTGAACGCGAGTTCACTAAAATATTCGGCCGGCAGATGCCGGGCGGCGGGCCGGGAGAAACCGACGACCCGGACGATGTCATGCGTCAGTACGTATCCGGCAAGCTGGAAGTCAACTGCTTGGCTTGTCACAATGGCGACCCGCGCCAGGACCAGGGCGGAACAACCGGTTACGCCGTTCAGATAAGTCGCGGCAATTTCCGCTGGGCTGCGGCGGCATCTTCCGGCCTGGCGACGGTAACCGGTTCTGCGGATGATATGGATGTCATGTACGATCCGTTTGATCCGTTTTCGGTCGAAACGGCCCAAAGCGGAACTAGGAAACCGCCGACCATCACATATCACAAGAACGTATTTGACCACGATAACAACGTGTTCTTTGATATCCTAAGAGAAGTTCCTTCGCACCGGTGTTACTTCTGCCACTCGAATCTCTACATAGGCACAGAAAAGGCGGAAAAATGGTCTGAGGATGAGGATATTCACCTGAAGGCCGGGCTGACCTGTGTTGATTGTCATCGTAATGGGATGGATCACAACATCATCCGGGGCTATGAAGGCGAAGAAGATGAGTCGGGCAACAAGCTTGCGGCGGCGTTCTCCTGCGAAGCTTGTCATCTCGGAGAACATTCTGCTTCCGAGCCAACCGCGGGTCGTCTGAGCGCGCCGGTTCCCGAACACTTCGGCATCCCGCCGATACATTTCGAAAAACTGACCTGTACGGCTTGTCACTCAGGCCCGTGGCCTGCCGACGAGCCGCACTTCACCAAGACTTCGATGGCCCATCGCCTCGGAACGCCAAACGTGAACAAGGCCCGCGAGATGCTGCCGCACATTGCCTCTCCTGTTTTCGCAAAACAGGCCGACGGCAAAATCGCGCCTCACAAACTTGTTTGGCCTGCATTCTGGGGTGTTCTTAAAGACGATAGCGTAACGCCGATTGAACTCGGAACTGTTACGAAAGTTATCGGGGACGTGCTCTCGAAGGAAAAGTTCCCGTTCTCGGGCGACTGGCCGGAATTGACGACCGACCATATCGTTCAAGGCCTGACGGCTCTGGCGTCCGGCGGTTCGGCCGAAGGAAAGCCCGTTTATGTCGGCGGCGGCAGATTATACAGCCTTGACGATTCGGACCAACTGAGCGAACAGAAAGACCACCCCGCAGCAAAGCCTTACTTATGGCCTATCGGTCATGATGTAAGGCCGGCGGCCCAATCCCTGGGTATTCGTTATTGTACGGATTGTCACGGGACTAAGGCGCCTTTCTTCTTCGGGGATGTTAACGTCGATACTCCTGTTGTTGCAGCCCGGGAATCAAAGAAAATGGTTGAGTTCCAGGATATCTCGCCGTTTTATGCCTGGGCGTTTGCCTTCTCATTCGTGTTCCGTACCTGGATGAAGATGATTGTTCTTGGTTCATGTGCGGTTATGGCCTTTGTTTTACTGTTGTATGCACTGAAGGCCCTGGGCTGCGTTGTGAAGACGCTGGCCGGAGAAAATTAGTAGCTTTTGCTTTAATACATGTGAGTGATATGTATCAGACGATCTCGATAGTCGCATTTTTAGTTACCATCGGTGCTCTGTTGCTGAATTGCATTATTTCTCCCTGCAAAGAATGCTGGCGGCATCCCCTGAAAAAACTCATACATCTTTTTACCATGCTCTTCATTGAACAGAAGCTGAGCCCGGCGGGCGTTTTAAGGAAACTGGTTTATCTGCTGGCATTGCTTTGTTTTGTCGTACTGGCATTTACCGGTTTTTATCCGACACTTGTCCTGGGCGAGCACATTTCGGGTTATCTGGTCATGGTTCACGCCACGTTCGCGCCGGTTTTCGCGATCTGCCTGGCGATTCTTGCCGTGATATGGGCGAGGAACAGCCGCTTGGTTGGTAGTGACTGGCCATGGTTTCAGCGCTTTGTTCAGCGTGTTACCCTGGTTAAAAGTACCGGCGAAGAAACGGCTCCCGAAAGCATAGGCCTCGGGCAGAAGATATCTTTTTGGCTGATAATCTTTTTGGCTTTGCCGCTGGCCTTGTCGATTGTTTTGAGCATGTTTCCCATTGCCGGCACGTATTGGCAGGAACTTCTTTTAGAGATCCACCGTTATACCGCTTTGGTCTTTGCCATCGCGGTAATCGTGCATCTTTACCTGATAATCCGATGTAAAACGAACGAATAACGTCCAGATA
>DQCG01000153.1:4332-13168 GCA_003533825.1 Phycisphaerales bacterium | reverse complement strand
CAGAGTGAGGATGCCGACAGGCCCGCCTATGTTACCACAGCAGCCAACGGGCTGGCAGACTCGTGTACGGGCAGATTCTGCGGCGAGGATCTTCATGTCACACATTTTAATTTTAGTGTAATAGTCAGCGCGAAGTCGGTTTTGCCGTTTATGAAGGAGCTCTGCAGCGCCAAAGAGCACCAGTTCCGTGGATATCCTGATCCAAACCAACCGGACCAGACTTTTCAGCCGGCCCAGACTTTCAAGCATAATCAAATCACGGTGTTGGAAAGTAAGATCGGGTCGATTAATCCGAACGATATTACGCATAGAAATTACAGTTATGGTAACGAGAATGTCGTATCGTTGGATTTGGTCTGTGAATATATCTTCGACGTAAAAGGCTACGAACGTCTTATACCGGAACCGGTCAAGAAAACTCTTGCCGGAGAAGAAGAAGAGAAATAATAGTGAGCCGGCCAGTAACAAAGGCAGAGTAGGATAAGAGATATGATTAAGATAAGCAGTATAGGCAGTTTTTTCGAAGAACACGTAGAGAAGATCATTCTGGTGATTGTGGGCCTTGTTTGTGCCTGGCTTTTAATCACGCGTGTGATTCTGAGCCCCAACACGGTATCCTTCGATAACCGGAACTTCAGCCCCAGCGCGATTGATAATTACGTGTATGAGAAGGCCCAGGATTTGAGGCAAAAGCTGAACGAGCCGCCCGATCAACTGGAGCCATATAAGCCGCAAGTCGGTGAATTCCTCGCCNNCGACGCAGGCGTTGCGGGTATCTATAGCCTCCCTCCTGTCGGTGAAGTCAACGAAGTGGCGGTCGAGCACATAAGGGCGGCGGCTTACATTCCTATCAGCACTGTGACGGCGCAGAATCCTTATGACAAAGCCGGAAACGAGCCGAATAATCTCGATCTTGTAACAGTAGAAGCAAAATTCGATATTGAGGCGTTATACGAAAGTTTCAAGGAGAACTTTTTCGAAGACGTCGAAGAACAATGGGCCGACCCATGCCATGCCAGGCCGATTTTTGCGGCCGTAAACTTACAAAGACAGGAATTCAACAGCGATGGTACCTGGAGTGAGTGGCAGAATGTGCCTCGAACAAAGATCGACCAGTATGGCAAATTGTTTACAATTAAAGAAAATATTGAAGACTTGCCGCCAGGCGGATTAAAAGTGCAGTTGCTGAATTTCGATGATAAACAGATACAGATAGATTTGTTGCAGCCTCAGGCTTATCAGATGGCATCTGCGAAAGAGGAGTGGTTCCCCCCTGTTCTGCATCGCAAGTATATGGATTTGCTGAGGAAAGAGACACAGGAAGAGAAGCGTCAGGCCAAAGAAACGGAAAGAGAGGAACGTGAGAAGGAACTCGAGGACAGACGCAGCAGACGCGCCGACTCAAGGACAGGTACCACCGGGCGTACAACTCGCGGCGGTACGGGCTTGTCATCGTCGGGGGGTATGGGGGATATCTACGGAGGTGGAACTACTAACACGCGGAGCAGAGACCGCAGCAACCGCGGCAGTCAAACCACCACCGGGCGCCTGACCGATGGGGCCGGTGGGCGTTCGACCGACAGAAGGCGTTCTTCGAGAAATCGAACGGGGACAACTGACCCTACGATGGACACATATGCCCTCTACGGAAACGAACGCCCGGGGGACATTAGAGGAGGGACTCTAAGAAGAGGCCCTACGATAAATGATGTTTATTACGATTACGACGAAATCGCATTTAACAGGCTCACGGATTTCTCGAAGTTACGAGAGCCTATCACGTTCTGGCATCATGACGATACCGTTGAACCGAAAAAGACCTACAGATACAGAATCCGGTTGGGCGTTTTTAATCCCGTGGCCGGGACCGATCAGCTAAGTGAGAAGGATAAATCGAAAACGGATAAGGTTGTTTTGTGGAGCGACTTTTCCGATGTCACCGAGCTGGTGGAGATTCCGGGAAGGTCTTACTTCTTTGCACGGGATATACAGGAGGCCGCTAAGGCCACCACCATTACAGTCTGCAAGTATGTGTTAGGCCATTGGTACAGTGAGGATTTCAAGGTAATGCTCGGCGAAGCCATAGGGGATGTTATCGAAACCGAGATCGAAACGGAAAAGCCCCAGCGTGGTCGCGGCCGCGGCCAAGATATCCTGACGAGACGGTTTGCCGCTCAAGCGAGGCCTGAGGAGAAGACAAATGTGCCGGAGATGATTGATTACAGTACCGGAGCGGTTATGGTAGATGCGACGCCGATCAGTGATTGGTTCGGTACAGGAACCCTTCGCACCAGGCATTATTATGATATGCTTTACAGTTTTGACGGGATCAATATCGAGCACATGCCCGTCGGAACGGCGCACTGGTCCAAAGATATGCAGTCTGTTTTTAACTACATAGCAAAACTGGAGCGAGAGCCGCAGGAGCCCTTCAAAACCTTCGGTACCGGCGGCAGACGAAGAGGACGTCCCGGACAAGGCGAGTATGAAGACATGGGTGGATATGACGAAATGTATGACATGGAGATGATGATGGAAGGAATGGATGGTGGTCGAGGTCGTCGTTAATCCGGATTAACGACGCAGACCCCGACGGCTTCGAGCTTAAGCCGGCGAAACTAAAACTCTGATTGAATCAAAGAAATTTATCACCTGTAATTGATTGTCCTCACAAGTCCCTCCAGACTTTCAGCTCGGAATAGTTATCACCGACTATGGGGGTATCCCGCCGGGCGGGAAGTATATTTACATATCTTTTAAAATCGTGATTGATTTTTAAAAATTTATCTTACATAATCTTGATGTAGATAATCCTTAATATATATTTATAATATGAGGCAAAAGAGAGAATGTACGGAATTGTCAGGGAATTTTCCCACAGGTTCGAAAAACACAATGGCTCTATTATCCGCGAAGATCTGCTCGGCTTCGACATAAGTGAGCCGGAAGGAGCCGCGGCGGCAGGAACAAACAGCTTATTCACTTCTGCCGGCCCCAAACTGGTGCGGGATGCCGCTGAAATACTTGAAGAGATGCTTAATGAATAGACTCGTCACCGTCCGATAACTCAACTGTCCGGTGTCAGCGGATTTTTGGATTCGTCCTATAAAACCTAAAGATTTTATACTGATTTTGCCGATAGGAATAATGAACGATAGGTTTATATTAACTAAATAGGGGATGCTTTAAAAAGAAAGGAATCACAGATGAAAAAAGGATTTGAAGTGAAAGGACCCGTCATAAAAGCCACTTTGGCAATAGTAATAATCGCGATCGGTCTTACTTTGGCCGGATGTGGTGAGGAAATGGCGAGGATGCAAGATGAGCAGCTCAGATTGCAGGCAATTATAGATAATAACACCCTGCAAATAGCCGCTTTAGGCAAACGTATCGAACAGAACCAGAACGAGCAGAAGGCCGGAATCGAAGAGGTGCAGAACGATATCCGGCAGGTAGCCGCCAATACTGCCGCCGTCAGCGAAGAGCAGATGAAGCTGCAGGAAACCGTAAATAAGAATGATCGGCAGATGACCAACAAGATAGCTCTTATCGAGCAGAACCAGGATGAGCTCCGGGCCGGAATTGCAGAGGCGCAGAACGACACAAAGAACGTAGCTGTTGATATTGCCGCTGGTATAACGACCATCACGAATGAGCAGGCGGGACTATACGAGAAGGTGGAAAACAACAGCCGGCAACTGACGAACAATGTGGCCCTTATCGAGCAAAATCAGCAGCAGTGGCAAGGTAAGATTGAAGGCCTGCAGCAAAATATTCAGGAAGTAAATACCAGGGCAAGTGCTCTCGGAGATGATTTGCTGAAATTGCAGGAAGTTCTTCAAAACAACATCCGGGAATTAGTAAGCATGATGGATATCGACGATCAGGAACAGCTTAAGTTTCAGGAAAAGATTCAAAAAGACCTCCTGGCGTATGATAATTCCATAAGTGCCATCAAACAAAGCCAGAGTAAATTACAAAACCAGATCGAAGATGTGCGAAATAGTGCCGAGGCCATGAGCAGCGAGCTGCCGGCGGCTATCGAACAATTAAGAGAGGAAATCGAGCGTAACAACTCGGTGGAGGCCGGGACTAACGAATCTAACTCGCCGCCTTCGGAGACAAACAGCATAGAGTGACCTGGGAAGAAAACGCAGCGAACGGAATAGTGTTATTTTTACGGCCCCGCACCGATTGGGCATAAGCATAAGCCCGGCCGGTGCGGGGCCGGCAATTTTACCAGCCGTTATTATTTGTATTTCACCTCCAAATTCGTTATCTTAGTCCGGCATAAAACGGAGCAACGTGTTTCGGTTATTCAAAATTCTGAATTTAAATTGGCTGAGAAAGTATATGATGAGTCGATCTTTGGTTATATTTCTTGCTTTATGTGCAACTGTATCGATTCCCGACACGGCGATATCCGTGCCCGCCTTTCCCGCGGCCGAGGGCTTTGGCGCCCAATCAATCGGAGGCCGGGGCGGCAAGGTCTTCTTCGTAACGAATCTCAATGACGACGGCCCCGGCAGTCTGCGAGAAGCGGTGAAAACCGACTGCCCCAGAACGGTGATTTTCAGCGTATCCGGCACCGTTGCTTTGAAATCGTCAATAGCTATTACCAAACCATATATCACCATAGCGGGCCAGTCCGCCCCCGGCGACGGCATCTGTTTGAAGAACCACGCCCTGGCTATCGCCGCCGATAATGTCATCGTCCGGCACATCCGGTGCCGGCCCGGAGACAATGCCGGAGCCGAGAGCGATTCTCTGTCGGTCTCGTCAGGCCGTGACATCATCGTCGACCATTGTTCCGCAAGCTGGTCCGTAGACGAAACACTGTCAGCCTCCTCAAGGGGCCGGCTCGGCAATGTCACCGTACAGTGGTGTATTATTTCCGAAAGCCTGCACGATTCGATCCATCACAAGGGCCCGCACGGCTACGGCTCTCTCATACGCGGCAGCTCCGGCAACGGGTACACCTATCATCACAATCTCTACGCTCATCATCATGCCCGGCTGCCCCGTCCGGGCAATTACATCGACCGCAGCAGGGACCCGGAAGGCTTCATTTTCGATTTCAGAAACAACGTGATTTACAACTGGGCGGGCAGGGCCGCGGGCTACAACGCCGACGGCTCGAACGGTACGAACAGCATCACGAAAATGAACTTCACCGGCAACTATTATAAAGCTGGCGTCAATTCATCAGGCAGTCTTGCGTTTTCCGAAAGCACACGGTCTGCCAAAGCCTGGTTCAGCGGCAATTGCATGAACGGCAGCTATCCCGGCGACCAATGGTCTCTTGTAAGCTTCATCGAGTTTTCAGGCGAAGATTTAAAATCTTACAAACAGTCAAACCCTATACCGGTCCCGGCAGTCAAAACGGATGACGCGACAACCGCTTACAATCGTGTTCTGGCGGAAGCCGGCGCCGTGCTCCCAAAAAGGGATGCCGTGGACATCCGAATCGTGAACGAAGTAAAAAACGGCACGGGAAAAATAATTAATGATGAGCAGCAGGTCGGCGGCTGGCCGGAGTTGAAATCCACCGCACCACCTAAAGATTCCGACAAAGACGGCATGCCCGATGCATGGGAAAAACAACACGGTCTCGATCCCAAGAATCCCGCCGACCGAAATGCTGATAATGACGCCGATGGTTACACAAACATGGAAGAATACCTCAACAGAACAAAACCGTAAGCTGCTCGATATCCATTAGCTTATGGCTTTTCGCCGGTGTTTGTTATTTCCATCTGGTTCTTCTTATAGTGGCACTCGGCTGCATAAAAACATTTGGGGTATCGGACTCTGGAAATTCGTTTTCATGCATCCATTTGCCGTAACTATCAAGAGAGCGGTGATCATCCCTTACCTCGAAAGTTTTGAAACCGAAGTACACTCCCTTTTCACCAAGAGCCAAAGATATAAACGGCCCTATCATGGGACACCTGATAACGAACCAGGGTTCATCCCCCTGCCATGGATTTTGATTCGGCTTCCAGAATTTGGGGACGGGACGAATCATGTGCCCGGCGACAATGTCGAACTTGATTCCAAACCCGCCGTCCTGATATCCTTTCTTATCATGGTCGAACCACAAGCCGCGTTCGAAGGAGCCCGCTGACAAGCTAATACCTCCTACGCTGCCCGCCCTGCAGCCGGTCGCAAGTAAAACAAGAATTACACTTAAGATTCGCATTCGAATATATCAGTACCAAGGGGAAACTATCTAACTTGAAATTTCTTTTTGAAGAAATCCAGAGATTTCATTTCGGCATACGGCAAATACAGGAATGAGCTGTAATGACCCGCAAAAAGATAAACTATCTCCGGTTTACCGATACTCTTCCATAGCTGGTCGCAGCATTTTCTGGGAACAACCCTGTCAAACATTGCCGTAAACATTAAGACCTCTCTCGCATCCGCGTATCGCGCCAGCCTGAGAGGGTCCGTCACTACTTTGTCCGACAATTCAGTATGTATCGTTTCCGGGTTGATGCCCATTTCAAGCAGTTCATTGATGTAGTCTTTGATGTTTTTTTCCTTGGAGAGCAAAGTTATGTCTGCGATACTGCCGCCGGCAAGGCCCATTACAGTACACTTCAATCTTTCATCCACCCCCGCCACCATGCTTGCCCTTATACCGCCGAGGCTTAAACCCAGGCACCCAAGTTTATCGCTATCGACTTCTTCTCTTTGAACCAGGTAATCCAGTATCTGCCTGTTATCCAAAACGGTTTGTCTGAAATAATTCTCAACTTCTTCGGCGGTCTCGGTATCGTCCAGATCAAACTCGCGATTATGTACAACGGCACAATTGAATCCATTCGATGCAAAATGTTTGGCGAAACCCCTGACGGAAAAATCGACTCCGCCCGATATCGGCAGAATAAGCGCCGTCGGAAATTTGCCCGGCTTTTTCTGCATATAGTAATCCAACTTTATATTCTCGGTGCCGAAGACGTTCAGCGCCGAAGGAAACTCTATCCCATGGACAATATAGCTTTTCTTTTCGGCAATCTTTTCAACTTTGGCTTCGATTTTTTGCCTGGGATAACTATAGTATTCCAGCATTTCCGGAGTTCTTTTGGCCGGTCCTGTATAAGCCGGGTCACATTTGTAATGTGTGCAGGAACACGATAAAACTATGCTCGAAACCAGTATTAATTCAAATACCCTGGCTTTCTTTAAGTCTTTTAATCTTGTATTCACTATCTTCTCCCTTTTTGACATAGCTCACTGAGCTTGCCGCCGGGCTGCGCTGTTCGCCCGGGTTCTGCTCTTCCGCCAAAGCAGGATATCCGGGCAGTTCTTTCATTATCCCTAACCATGCGCGCTCAAAAGCTTCTTCCATAGCGATTGGCTCTTCTCTGATTCTTTCGTTCGCCAAAGTTATATCGGAAGTTGCGCTGAAAACTTTGCGCCCTGTCCTTGTATCCCAGATCTCCATAGACAGTATTCCGCTGACTATTTGGGTTTGGAGGAATTTTACACCAATAACTGAAAGCCTGCCCTGGCTCCAACGCTTGATATCCAATAAACAAGGCAGGACAAGATAATCAGCTCCGATTTCCTTCGCTAAGAATTCGAGATCTGATTTTCTGAACATGCCGTTTTCCTGGTAGAATTTTCTCATTTCCGCATGTTTTTGGCTTATACCCTTTTCATTCAATTTGTTCGTAAGATCCGTAAATGACAGGACCTCAAGACTTTTATTGGGTATGTTTTCTACATCTTGTTTCTTTCCAAAGCCGAGGAATTTAATATTGAGTGAGCTTTTCGAATTTTCGTAGCCCTTCTCATACCCTTTTTCCAAGGCTCTTGCTAAAGAATCGGAGACTTCAGATCTATGTTGCTCCTTACCTGTGCTTGTTTCCGCTAAAAGAATATAAGTCTTTCCCTCTATTCTTTCGGTCAACCTGTATTCTTCGGAGACAGGAGAGACCTTCACTGTTTGAGCTTGCTGTTCCAGTGTTCCCGAACAGCCCGAAAAATACAGGGAAATCACTGAAAGCAAAACTACTTTGGAAATTGGCTTAAAAGCGCGTTTTTTCATTGTTTCCTCGACCGCCTTTCTTTTGTGTTTAGGTATTGTAATCTTTACTCGACCAGCCGTCAAAATCGATACAATCGTCGCCGCTGCAAAATGATAGACTATACCAAACTAACTCCGCTGGACGATTCCGCTCCCCCGAAAAACCGAATGGTAGTCAAATAAATCCAATAATTGAACTTCTTCACCATGCAGTTTGATTTATGTGCTCGACAGGAATAGATTAAAATTTCCTATCACCCCCGCATCAACCGCCCCAGAAAAATCTTATTTACATTAATATACCATATTAGTTGCCTAATGTCAAGATAATTTTGGCTCGCACAAGCGACAAATCGCGATGTAGCCCTTTTTACAGGGAGGGAAAATGTTGCCCCTGCTGAGTCCCAAATGAACTTTTTACAAAATTCTTGTCCCAAATCAGTTTTACGGCTCATCCCTGCCGGTCCCGGTCCAGAGCCGGTTGTTGCCGGGGCCTCCAACGTCATTGAGTCCCTTCTCTACGGGACGTTTCGTGGCCGGATCGACCTCGTATCCCAACTGCTCATAGGTCATCGCCTCGGCATGGCCATCCAGAAAGGCGGCGTTGGCCACACGGCCATGCCGGGCATCTGCCGGCGAATATTTCAGCGGGCCGAGTGCTGGATTTTTCGGTGCAAAATCCAAGGCCCCCCTGCTGACCGCCATCTTCGGCGGATCGACCAGATAGGCGTGCTCACCATGCGGGATATTGCAGCCCCGGCTGTCGCAGAAAACAAGCGTCTGGGCGGGAGATTTGAT
>DQCG01000153.1:0-4248 GCA_003533825.1 Phycisphaerales bacterium | reverse complement strand
GACGGATGCGGCCGCGTGTTACCGAGATACTGATAGTTGTAACCATACGCACCGTTGCGTATACTGCGTGCGTATTCATAATGTTTCAGTGACGGACACATATAGTAATCATTGTCCATCTCCAGGGCTGCATTGAACTCTTCCTCCGTTTCGTACTCGTAAGGATTGATGACATATCCCATTCCTTCGTTGAGAAACCATATCCATCTCGGCCTGTAGCGCTTGTACGGACCGATTTCGATGAAGTCCGTCGCCTTTCTAAGTCTGTCCGGCGGAAACTTGTCATTGTTGTCATCGATATAAAGTCTCATAGAGACGGCCAGGCGTCGTACGTTGGCCATACATACGGTCCTTCGGGCAAGCTCCCGGGCGCTGCCGAGAGCCGGCAAAAGTATACCCATCAGCAGGGCGATAATCGCGATGACCACTAATAATTCGATGAGCGTAAAACCGGCCCTTCGACTCCGCTCAGGGTAAAGAGGGGGGGCTTCATGCCGAGCGAAGACGAGGCATCGCTTTTCTGTATTGTATTCCATGTCTTTTTTCCTTTTTAGCTCTTGGGTTTGTGAAATTCGATCCATAGGCCGTAATTGACGTTATCGCCGCCCGGAGGATTCGGCCTGTGAATTTCCCATTCTTTGATTTGCAGCACCTTCATAATTTGCCGCAGTTCGTTTGCCGCCTTGTCGACGTCATATTTCATTTTTCGGCCTTGTTTACCGCGAATCTTTTTAGCCGTTGCTACGGGCAGGTTTCTCGAAAAGCCGCGCCCGATATAAGCGACATCTCCGGGCTTGAGAACGCGATATATCTCACCGAACGCCCGTCTCTTGTCCTGCCAGAAGGGGAAAGAGCCCCTCGAAACGATGACATCCGCATAGTTGTCGCGAAAAGGAAGGGCGCAGGCATCGGCGAATACGGCGCTGACCCTATGACCAAAGCCTCGCTGCTGCGCCTGCTCATAAAAATACGGAAAGAAATGCGGATTGATATCGGCGTTTATCCAATGCAGCCGGGTATGTCTGCATAGTTCGAGAATGAGTGTCCCCGGGCCGCTACCGAGGTCAATCCCAACACCTTCTTTCTCGCGCAAATTTAAATCCGTCACGATTTGCTCGGCTAAAGGAGCATAGACGGGTGCGAGTGTCCCCCGGCTGGTCCTTATCATGCCAAGCGCATTGGCCTCGGTATATCTCTCGCGCGGAGGCGAGGGAGTGTGTTTTACAGTGACACAACCAGCGAAGCATAAAAGCAATACCAGAGCAAGCAAATAAAAGCTACGCAATATTCCGATCATCAAACTAATCTCCACTCAAAACTCTGGCCTTAACCATGTACTGTAAATACTGGTCGCACGTAGCGAGAAAATTATCCTGGTGCCCCGTTTTGAGCGGAAGCAAGAAATCTTTGACCAAAGCACAAGATTTGTCCGTCTTCGAGGGTGACTGCTGCACGGCCGTCACAGTCTATGGCAAGCCCCCAGGTAACAGGAGCCGCCGGCACGGGCTGCGACCAGAGAACTTTACCGTCCTGAAGGTCCAGAGCAACAATCTCCGTTTTACAGGCCACCACCACGGCGTTCCTGCAAACCGCCATAGCGACGCTGTCCTTACAGTCGTAGTCCCATAACGGCTTGTCCTTAACTCCGAGCCTGCTCCAATTAATATTGAAACGATTGCCGGGATTCGCCATTTTTGCACTTAGCAACTTTTTGTCGATCTGATCAAAACATAAAATCTTCTTATTGTTCTGATTACTCACCCATACAACATCCCGGCCGCTACTCGAAGTAAGGAAAACCTTGTTAAAGACGGTGGCGTCGAAGACATCGTATTTGGGATGAGCGTAGAAAGGCTTACCGCAGGCTACTACCTGATCACCGAGCAGAGAAAGCTCCCAGCCGCGAGGAGTTTGTGAAGCAACAAGATTGTTTTGCACGAGTACTCGAAGCGCATCTTCATTGTTAAGACATTTTCCATCTGCAGTATCATAGACAGCCGGCGAAACTGCGTTGCCGCCGGCGAGATAAAGCTTGTCGTTATGAAGCAACATATGACCATGCACGCTCACGCCGGTACGTGCTTGTCGGTTAAGATGGCCGGATGTATTATTCTGCCACTTTATCCGGCCGTTCTCAGCATCGAGAGCATAGACATAAGTGCCGTCATAATTGACGATACCGGCTGCCACGTATGCAGTCCCATCTTCAACCAGCACTCCACTTGCGGCCGGCCAGGTAGACATAAGCGAATCGTAAACGGGAATAATCCTCTCGGCCGGAGCTGCACGGAACCGCCATAGCAGCCGACCTGTCTTTGCCTCGAAAGCATAGACCCATCCGTCGCCGGAGCCAACCATGGCGCGTCCGTTCGAGATAGTCGGTGGAACGCGAACTGTTCCGGCCGTATATGCCTTCCAGCGCAGTTTACCGGTCGCCGCATCCAGCGCTCGCACAATACCATCGGGTCCGCTGGCAAAAACAAACCCGCCGGCGGCTACCGGAGCCGTCGGAAGGGGAAGTGCCGGTGAGAATTCCGCTTTTGGATCGAACTGCCAGAGCAGCTTGACTTTCTCAGGGATGATCGCTTTTGTTGTTGCGCTGCCGGTGTTGTCTGCCCTGAAGGTTGGCCAGTCCGCTTCTGATACTTGTAAACCTGCAACCTTTGTCGGCTCGTCGGCCACTTTTTCAAGGCGTTTGGCTTCAGTGGCCCGGGCGGAGAAATCGAATTCTGCCGCCGGCCCCAAAGAGGTGATTCCATAGATCGAAAGCTGACAGTCACATACCGACGGCCAAAAGTACAATAGGCCATTGGCTATCGTTACGCCATCATGACACGGTGGACGCATCGGTGAAACAAGCTGAGGATGTCCGCTGGCAATATCGAGCCGGGTCGAACCTCCGCTTGCTCGGTAAAAAATCGCATCAAGGGTCCCTGTGGGCCGGGTACACGCACGACGTCCCGTCTTGAGCTTAGCCAATACTTTGCCCGTTAAAGGATTAAATTTCATGCTTAAGCTGCCCACATCGTTTTGGCCGCTAAGACCATAGAGACCGTCTTCCCGCAAAACCAACTGGAAGTTATTGTAAGGATTTTCCCAAAGGATGCTGCCGTCTTTGGTTGAGACGGCGAGAAGTTTATCCACCTGGGGGCCGGCAAAATATAATGCTTTGTCGGAGCACTTCAGGTAACATGTTGTTCGCCAGTTTGTGCGATAGTCCTGCCGGTTCGAATACGGACCAAGTGCCGCGAAAAGTTCAGGAGCGTTATCAGGAGTCTTTCGCCAGAGCACTTCGCCGGTTTTAGCATTCAAACAAGCCAGATACGCGCCAAATCGAAATATATAGATACGCCCGTTTTTCATACACATAGCCCGGCCGTCAACAGGCTTATCTTCTCGATAGCTCCACAGGACCTCTTTGGTCCCGGGATTGATGGCCAGTACGTTTCGGCCGAAACCCCATGGGTGTGCCTGATAAGCCGCTTGACTGTCTTTGATGCGGTCAGGCTGGTTAAAGCCCTTCGATATCGGATTCCAGGGCCAGCCATGAGCTTCCCGGCGCCATCGCTTCGTCGGGTCTCTTTGCTCCTGCTCGCCTATGAGTGCATAGAGCACTCCATTTTCGAGGCCCATCCACTTCCAAAAGGTTCCGCAGGCCAACTCCGTGGGCGGGATTATCTCGTCCTTCAGGCGGCCGGTCACGGTGTCTATCATCTTGCAGGATTTGTCGTCGCCGATATATAAAGTTGCAGGCGTTGCTATCATCGTGTTGCGATGAATCATAACGCCCTCGTTCAGGTCACGTTCCCAAAGCAGGGTGCCGTTGTACCCATTGAACGCGACGAGTTTATTGAGAAAGGGCTCTTCCCGCTTCTTGAAGGCAACGTGTCCGAACGCCTTGAACACTCTGCCTGCTGAAGCTACTGCGACCTGAGGCATCGGTGCGTATCGCGGCTCAGCTAAAAAATGTGTCAGATAAGGCGCCAGTATAACTTTGTCCTGAGATTGCGGATTGTTGTCCGGGCCGTGATATGGGTGACTCCAATCATCAACGCCTTCGCAAGACGGCTTTGTGAGAACCTTGCGTCCCAGCAGGGCTTTGCCGCCCGGGCGCAGCACTCTGAGCGCCTCGGCTTCGGAAACATCGCTCCGGCGTCCGATGGCGATAAGTGCATCGGCCAGGTTATCCGCCAGATGCAATTTTGTTAAGGAGCCTTTCTCGATAAAAATGCGCTTGCCGTAGAGCCC